>JAHLFG010000069.1 GCA_018883895.1 Candidatus Anaerobiospirillum merdipullorum | reverse complement strand
GTTGGAATTTGCATCATTTATCACCTTGCGCCGGTATTTAATTACCAGTATCAGGTGATAATTTAAGCTGAACACTGAGTGATTGTTATTATCCAGTTTCTTCCTTATTGTACTGTCAATGCGCATGAGTTATATTGTACACCAAAGAATATAATGAGCAACGGTCATGTAAGCCATTCATCTCCACCTTACAGAAGGTGGAGACTTCTGGCTATCTATTGTTAAATTTTGGTCTTTCCTCCTGAAGCCTGTGCTCTATTGTTGTTCATTAAGCTTAAGCTAAGTACTATAAACTGACAAAAATGTAAGACCTATCCGGGCTCTTACAATGAACTGCCGGCGCTTTACCTAAAAGTAAACCTACGTAGCAGAGATTAAATGAAAAGTGTTGCCCCTGCGCTAAAGCAGGTAGCAGCCTGAAAGCTTGCCGCGGCGCCCGCCTAAGGCAGAGGCGGGCAGTTTATTTAAACTTAGGCAAACTGCCGCCAATAGCGCATCGCGTTAATCACTCCTAAGCGGCTGAGCGAAGAGTGCAGATTATCATTGATCACCTCTGCCATCGCGATGCAAAAATCATGGGGTTTATGCGCGAAAACGGCCTCCATTTTTCTAAAAATGTCTATGTTATTATTGACATAATCAATCTCACATTTGTAGCCAATTTCAACCACTTCATTGAGACTTGCGGCAAGTTCGGCCTGCTGCTCAGGGGTTAATGTCTGACGCACGCTGCTCGAGTTCTCGCTGTCCGTATATACGTTATAGCGCTGCTTAAGCTCATTATAGTGATCCACAGCATCTTTGAAACTCGCGCTGTGTGCGTAGTGAACGTCGCGCCAGGCACCTGCACCAAGACGCGGATCGTTGGCAAAGGGCATGATGCGGCGAAGATCTTCTTTGAATCCTTGAAGCGGGGAGGTCATCTGATTGACATAGGTCGCAAAAGCTATTTCAATTTGGTTTACCGAGGTCGCGTTGCGCATAAAGTTGCCCAGCAGATTGGGGGAGATCGTATACATCGAATGGATAGAATTGCAGGCGTCAACCATCGTCGCGCTAATATCAGCTAAGAACTGATTGGCACTATCGACTGCACCCTGCAGGCGGACTTGGCATTGCGAGAAATTAAATACCGGAGCCGGGACTTCGATACCTAATTTCTGTAGCTCGGTAAGAGCCACCGCAATGCGATAACCGCTCTCGGGGATCTTGCCTAAGGCCATGATCTCGCCTACCTTAGCCTCAGCCTCAGCCCGATGCGCATCAAAGGCCTGCTTACCCTCCGGGCTTAACAGATCTCTAAAGCTGCTCAGAAAACGTGGTGTATCGCCCACCGCAGCGGCGGCCACCATTAAAGTGATTTGCCCCTGCTGCTCTGACGTCAGCGCGGTGGCATTGCCAAAGTCAATTACGGTCAGTCCCTCCTGAGGGTCGTACATAATATTGCCGGCATGCAGATCGCCATGGTAAAAGCCGTCACGATAGATACCTTCTGCGACCCAAATACGTGACAGCGAGACCAGCTGGCTTTGACAGTCTTTGGCCTTTTCATAAAGCGCCAGCAGCTGGCGCTGCACCTCAAAAATCTGCTCTGGTTTGCTGTTATTAAGCATGACCGGCCGGCCGGTTGCATTATCGCGCTTAATGGAACCATCCTCGTTACGTTCACACAAGGGCGCAATGATATCTTCAAGCTCCTGACGCATCTGCTGCATAAAGCGATCAACCGTGGCGCCGGGGGCTTTCTCCAGCATTAAGATATTCTGCGACGGCGGGCACAGCGGACTTAACTGCATGCTCTTGACCTTGTTATCGCCCATCTGACTGTAAATTTGTCCGGCCTTAATGTTTTCAGCCTCTACGGTCAGATCAAGCTCCTGCATGATGCGCTTTAACTGTCCGTCAAAGGTCACCGCCATGCCCGGAACCTCAGCTGCCGCCTGCTTAAACACGTCCTGCTCGCGCCTAGCGCGGTTCTGTACATCCGGGCGCAGCAGCTTGATCACGCACTCGCGGGTACCCGGCATTTCCTCCGGCGGATTGCCGGCATAACTTACCCGGCACAGCAGCGCCTGACCGACCGAGGCTGCCCCCAAGGATCTGACCACCTCAATGGACTGTATCGCTCCATGCGAGTTTTCTACCATGCTTAACAAATAGGCCTGAACTATCTTATCCGGGATGGGCGCTAAATTGCTTTTCATGTCCGCGATAGCCTGAGCAAACTCCGGATTTACCGCATCGGTATTAAAGCCCTGCAGCATCTTCTGCATAATCGGACCGGCGCCCTTTAAGAACGCACCGGCCTGCTGTCCGATGCTGGGGTTTTCATCACTGCCGCGCAAAAGCGAGGCTAACATGGAGCGCTTATCCAGAGCATCCACCGAGGAAAAATAGCGCGAGAACACCAGCTGCATGAAGCGACCGTAACCGTTGGAGTTGAGATCAAGCCCGGATGAGCTCATCATGCGCTCGAGCTTCTTTCTGTCAGATTCAGGCTCCGTTTCTGATACTGTAGCGCCCGGGGCTGTACTCTGTTCCGCAGCTGCAGTCTGCTGCGGTGCAGTCTGCGCAGCTGTAGCTTCCGGGGCCTGCGGCTCGGTTTGTACCGTGTTATTTGACTGTGTCCCCGGGTTGGTGAGCTCTGATAGATGCGAGCACACCTCCTGCTGCACCCGATCAAAGAGAACGTTCACCTGAGCATCAATCTGCTGCTCTAGGTAAGCGAGGCTCTCCGAGGGCAGATTATCTGCAAATTCCTGCACCTGCGCGCCGCTGACCTCACCGTCAGCAGATAAAGTCTGCATCGCGCTACGCGCTAGCTCAATCATATTGCGCTGATCTTCACTTAGCGGTAAGTCCTGCAAGATTTCAGGATGGTTAAGCAGTTCAGCGACAGTGTCAGCGTGCTTATTCAGGCAATAGCGCAGGCGTTCTCCCGGAGCATTAACGTTTTGATCATGGATCCAGGTTTCTTCACTGTAAATCAGATCAGCTGCCAGCTGGCGATAAGCATCAGTCTGGTTTGACTGCGGTGCAGGTGCATTGCGGTCAGAGGCATTGAGCTGTACCCGCGATCGGACCTGCTCCGGGCGCTCAGCTAGTGCGCGGTCAAATCTTTCAATCAGCTCCTGACAGTCCACCGAATTAATTAAATCCCGGTTAGAGAGCGGTGCGATGAGGTTGGCCAGATAATCCGATCCATTCAGACGTTGCTCAATCGCCATTTCGGCGGCGTAGCTGATATGCTGATTGGTGACGGCACTAAAGTCCGCTTCAGTCAGATTACTGTTGGCGCAGATTGCCTTAAGTGACAGTTCACGGCAGCGAGCGCTGTTCTCAGGTCCCAGAGCCCGCGCGCGATTGATTTCGTAGAGCGCTTTTTCTTTACCGTAAAAATCCGGGTGGCTGACAATGTCATTTTCCAGCCGGCGCGTCAGCTCACGCGCGTCAAAATTCAGCTCTAAACGCTTATCGGGCAGGACGACACTTAATTTATTGTCTGCCCCTTGGACCACCGTAACCTCGTGGTCGAGCATTTTGATCGAAAAAGAGGCTTCTTGATCAGGCGGCAGGGCCCTAAGTTCAGTTTTCAGGTTGAGTACGCTTTGCGCCATTTGCTTCGCGCGCTCACGCTCCGCATGCTCCCGGCAATCAATCACGATGGCGCCGATACCTAAGGTAAAGATGCCGATAAGCCATTTCTTGGCAGTGGACATTTCTTCATGGACCAAAGAATCTGCCACTTTATCAGTTTGATTAAACACCGCCTCATTTAAGCGATGAGAAGAGATTCCGAAAATATCTGGCATGACGAAAACCTCGCGATGATAAGCAGAATCTTTAGCTAAGAAGTAAAACTTGGCAGTGAATATTACCTGAATAATCCTTCTTCTTATCAAATGGTACCAGAGTTTAAGACACTACCAAAAAAAGCACTGACTTTTAGCAGATTCTAATGCCATTTTAGCCCTTAGCACTTTTACTTAATGTAGTTTCACATTTATCCATAGCCTTGTCAACTTTTTTACAAAAATTTCAAGCCTTGCTTGGGATGGCCGATTAGCTGTGATAATCTGAGGCTGGTGGTGCAGTGTAGGACTTTATACCAAGGGGAGTTGGGAATAAACCATGTATGTCCATGTAAGAAAATCTGGAAACAACCGCTATGTCTATGTCATGGAAGCCTACCGCAATAGTGAGGGTAAGGTAGCCCATCGCACCATCGAAAAGCTCGGTCGCTATGATTTGCTTTATAAAAAAGACCCCAACTTTTTACAAAAGCTTAAGGATAATCTTAAACTGCGCAGTCAATTTCCGCGCTATCAGCAAATTGAAGAAGAAAACCGCTGGCTTGAAGCGCAGAAGCTTAACGTCAGCTACACTGAAGGCAATCAACTTGCCTACTGCGGCATGCCCGTATATTCCTATGCCAACCGCGTCTTAAGACTGATTTTCCGCAAGATCTTAAATCTTGAATATGTGCTCTCCCATATGCAGGCACAAAGTGAAAAGCAGTATAACTTTAATGTAGCCACCCTCATCTATCATCGCATCCTGGCCAAATTCTTCTCAGGTAGCGACTGCGTCTGCGGCACCTACTATAACTTTATTGGTGACAGCTTTGATTTAAAGGAAGAGCATTCCTATCTACCACAGATACGTGCCCTTATCAGCGCACAACAGGAGCGCATTTTAACCTATCTCTTGCGTAAAGCTTCCAAAAATGCCAATCTTCCGCAAGTGGCGGTAGCTTTAAGCGAGCTTAATGAAGCCACGCTCCAAAACTTTATCACCTCCCTAGGGAAACTGCCGCAGGATGAAAAAGAACGCAAACTTTTATCCGACATCCAACCTTTTGTAGAAAAACTCACCCCCAAGCGTGCTCCGGCCAAACGCTCGGGACAAACTTGGTTAAACGAGTTTGAGGCCTTAGTTACCAAAGCGATGCTGGAAATCATCCGCAAGGCTTTAAAAGATAAGGGGCATGACTTCCCGCTCGTTGATATTCAAAAAGCGCTCACGCATGCGCTAATGACGGTTTACATTCCGCCGCAATCAGCCGACGGCACGCTCTATATTAAGCTGGCCAACTCCCAAACCGAGCTTAACAGTCAGATCCTCTTGGCCTTTGGTTTTGAGCCACCTTTAAACTGCTCACGCAAAAACGAACTGCTAAGAAGTCTAAAAATGAAATACTGCGCCACCCGCGACATTATAGGCGCGGACACTTTTGATCGCTTTGTGATCCCTTATAAATCCTAAGCCATGCTCCTGTATGACAGCATTGCTCCCTACGGTCTCATTTATCTGGCCGGAGTGTTGCTGTTGCTGTCATTATTAAAATTTAAGCTTCGCCTGCCGCTAGCTGACAGTCTGTACTACACAGTTTTTATCTCTCTGTTTACCATCATAGGTGCCCGCATCGGCTATGCGGGCTTTTATGAACCTGCCTATTATGCTGCCCATCCCTTTGAGCTTGTCGAGCTGTACAAGGGAGGGATGTCTTTTCACGGCGCACTTTTAGGCCTTGCTAGCGCCGTCATCTTGGTGATAAAGGATCGCCTGCTACGCTTGCAATTATGTGATCTTATCGCGCTTACCGCCCTCATTCTGCTACCCTGTGGGCGCATCATAAATTATCTTGGCGGGGAAATTTACGGCACCGAAGCTGCTCCCGGCACCCCCTTTGCTTTAATCTATCCGGCGCTGGATTTTAAACTGCGCCATGCGGTGACCTTATATGAAGCTTCAGGCTATCTTATCTTTGTGCTACCGGTTTTATGGTGGTTAAAAAAGCGCCAAGCTTTAAATTTTCCCGGCGCCTTCGCCTGTGCCTTTGCCCTGTTGCAAGGCTTGTTACGCTTTACGGTAGATTTTTGGCGCGAGCCTGATTTAAGCGCAGGCTTAGTGTTCAATACCTTCGGTTTAGGGCAAATATTAGCTTTAGGCCAGCTTATTGGCGCGGCGGCACTTTATGTCTATTTACGCAAGCGGGCGGTAAAACATGATTAAGGCATGGCCAAAATGGTTTTAAGCTCGTTAAAGTGCATGTTAAGCGTAGCAAAGAGCTCGGCAAAATGATTAAGGAAGGGGCCTAAATAGAAGATAATCAACAGCGCACAGATACCGCTTTTAATCGGCATGGAGAGAATAAAGACGTTAAGTTGCGGAGCAAAGCGGTTAATCAAACCTAAGGAAACGTCGCACATGAGGGCGACAATGATAAAGGGTCCACACAATAGCACCGCATTTACCATGAGAAAATCAAGATTATCCAAGGTAAAAATAGCCAGCCGTGCATCAAGGAGCGAGGGTAATAACTCAAAAGGCGACCAGATGACGTAAGTCTCATAGAAGATATTTAAAAAGTTGACAAAAGCGCCCGAGCTGAAAAAGAGCGTCACCACCGCCATAAACAGCACATTGCCAAGCGGCGTCGATTCTGCGCCAGATAAAAGATCAGCGCCCTGCGCCATGGAAGCACCGCGTTGATTGTCAATAATAATGCCTGCGCACAGCGCAGCATAAAACAGGCAGGCACAGACGTAGGCCAAAAGATAGCCTATCACCGCCTCCTTGAGCAGGAGTAGCAAGAGATCGAGCAGATCTCCCATGCTTGCCATCGAGATGGGTATCGCTTGAGCGGCTAAAAGAGGATGCAAGGGTAGATAAATGGCCAGCACTAACGGCAACATAACCGGCCCGGCAACTTGCGGGCCTAAAAATGGCACCATGCTAGCAAACATGAGAATCCTTACGGAGCCTAAGAGGAATGCACTTAAATTTTGCATCACCTCGTCAGTCTGCAAAAAGGCCAAGAGCTCCGTCATAACTACCCTATTTACAAGCCATAAAAGTTTTCAAACACCGCTTCACCAAAGCGTAAAATCTCCTGTGAGAACCAGCCGGCCGTCAAGAACATAGTCACACACACGGCAATGAGCTTAATGCCAAAGGAGAGTGTCTGCTCCTGTAGTTGCGTGATTGCCTGCACCAAGGACAGCAGGATACCAACAATGGAGGCCACCAGAATGGGCGGCATAGAGAGCATCATGATCAAATAAAAAGACTGATACATGAGCTCAAGAATAGCGCTATTCATAAAAAGCTTCCTTTAATTCTCTGCCTTTCTTTTGTACCACAAAATGAGCTCAACGCTTAAATTTTCCTTAGAAAATCCCAAAAAATAAAGATCAAATGCCAATTTCTGCAAAAAAAACATCTGCCTAAAGCAAAAAACACTGTTAAATTGCTATCTCATGCGATAAATTAGGGTTAAAACATCTCCAAAAAGGTGGTTTTATGACTACACTCGCAAATTCTATTTCGGGCCCAGGATCACGAGCTAGTTCCAGCGTCGCGGAAAGTGATGATTTAGGTGCAGACTCTTCCCTTAAAGAACGCTTGGCAAGCCAAAGTGATGTTGATAAATTTGAAGCAGCCATTCAGGAAAAATCCGCTAAGCGTGAAAACGCTCAAGGGAACGCAGGCCATGGTGAAAGGCCCACGCGACAAGATGAGCTATCCTCAATTTTCTCTAGTCTGATGCAAAGTCCCAATCAAGTACCGGATACGTCATCAATGCTCGGAACTAACTTGGGGCCGGATCAGACTTTATTAAAGGGTGAGAGTGTAACCAACAGCACCGCGCCTACTGGCAATACTTCCCTGCAAGAGCTAGCCGATAACTTAGTAGAGCGCATCCTCGTCTCAGATCCCAAGTTCAGTGGCGGCAGTGAAGTGCGACTGTTACTGGGGCAAAACACCGGTCCGCTATCAGGTAGTGAAATTATTTTACGCCGCGATCTTGAAGGCATGCTCGCCGTTGAAATCAATTGCCGCAATAAAGATCAGGTCAAAAAGTTCGTGGAGATAAGAGGCGATCTTACCGAAGCTCTTGAAAGCCACGAAAAAAGCGGCGTAAACTTGATTATCAATGACATGCAGGAAGATCTTGAAGCGCAATCTGAGGGCTTCTATCATGCTTTCTCGCGTAGTAGCTTTTAGGATAACGCATGCAGTTTAAAAATCTCACTACTCTGGCACTGCACAACCGTCTCATCTCCTTAAACTTAAGCGGTTTAAAGCCGGCGGCAGCTTCATTTAATCTTCCTCAAGAGCCGGTGCTCCTTGAAATATCCGCACAAGGCGCGCAATTTATCCTCGCCTGTGCCGATGAAAAAGCCCTGTTAAACCTGCCGGAGCTTAAAGCACGCGCTGAACAATTAAAAGATATCACCCTACCGCGCGCAATCCTCGCCGCCTTTTTAGAGCTCTACCTTAGCCCCTATTTAAAGGAGGTCGGTAAGGCCTTGCAGGCCACTATTACCGTCACCGGCTATGGTGAGAATTTTGAGGTCAGTAAATTTCCCTTAAGCTTTGCCTTTTACCATGAATTAGGCGAGCTGAGGCTACCCTTCGTTTTCATGTGCAAAAATGAAGATGCGCTACGCAACCTGTTGCAAAAGCTTGATGAAATCTACTTTGCCCGTAAGGCGCAACTTAATGATGATAGCAAGGAAGATTTGCCGGTCATCCTCAATCAAATTGCCGGTATGAGTGTTTTAAGCGCCCACGAGCTTGCCTCCCTTGAAGAAGGTGATGCCGTGGTAATTGACCGCTTCTGCCTGCAAGAGAATAAGCTTACCTTAGGTTTTGCCGACTTGATTGCGGAAGCAAGCATTAGCGCAGGTAAGGTCACGCTCAGCTCAGGCTTTGGCAAAAACACCCTGCTTGACACCTTTTTATCGCCGGATAAGGATAAACCCATGAGTGATAATAAAAACGCCGCCACCCCGGCCTCTCCCTTGGAAAATATGGACGATCTCAAGTTTGAGGTCAACTTTATTCTCGACCGTCAGGTGATGACCTTAGCTAAGCTCAAGGCCCTGAAGGTAGGCGCCGAGATCCCGCTTGGCAATCATGATTTAAGCAATGTCAGCATGGAAGTGAACGGACAGTGCGTGGCAATAGGGCGCATTATCGACCTAGGTGATCGCTTTGGCTTTCAGATCATGCACAAGGGAAAGTAAATTATGACAGGCGCCGCAAGCGGACTTAACCCGGTAAATTTTATTCTTCTGGCAGGACTGATGGCCTTAGTGCCATTTTTCCTTACCTTAGTTACCGCCTACATCAAGGTCATTGTCGTTACCTACCTCGTTCGCAATGCCTTAGGCGTGCAACAAGTACCGCCTACCATGGTACTGACCGGACTTGCCATGATTCTATCCATCTTTGTGATGGCACCGGTGGGCTATCGCACCTATGATCTGCTACAGACCATGGATTTGAGCGCCAACATCAGTCCACAAGAGATCTTGGCGGTAGCTGCGCAGGCCTCTGGACCGCTACGCGACTTCTTAATTGCCAACTCCGATCAAAGCGTCACTCAAGCGCTGACCCTAACGGCGCAAAGAATTTGGCCGCCGGAAATTCATGGCGCCATTGATGCCAATAGCTTTATCTTTGTGGTGCCCTCATTTGTCATCACTGAACTGACCGAGTCCTTTCAGATAGGCTTTTTACTCTATCTGCCCTTTATTGCCATCGACCTTATCATATCCAATATTCTGCTGGCCATGGGTATGATGATGGTCTCACCGATGACAATTAGCTTGCCCTTTAAGCTACTGTTATTTATTACCCTAGAAGGCTGGCTTAAGCTCTGTCAGGGCTTGCTGTATAGCTATACCTATATTTAAAATCGTCTCTCTTGTAAAGGAAGGCAGGCTAGAGCGCAAATCCCCAGCAGGAGCTTGGCGCACAGCAAGAAGATCATTAAGTGGCCAAGGATGGCTTATCAGCGCACGTAAATAAGCTCTAGCGTAAAGCCCTAACGTGCAAGCAAGGTGGCACGTCTCGTAGGCCACCGGCACAGATAAGCTGTGTGACAGCGCTTTTGCGCAAGCTACAAATTTGTTGTTTAAAGAGTAGCAAAGAACAAGGAGCCGCTTGGTTGCCTTAAAACGCAAAAAGCACCTTACGGTGCTTTAAGGTAAGCGTTTTGGCGCTTAATGTAAAGTGCATGCCTGGCAATTTCCTACTCTCGCACCGACGTACGCGGCACTACCATCGGCATCTCTGCATTTCACTTCTGTGTTCGGCATGGGTACAGGTGGTTCTGCAGTATTATCGTCGCCAGGCAAATTCTGCTTCCAACTTATATCAGCTGTAATCTTGTCTTTTCGTTAATGAGCTTCCTCTTCTGCTCTCTTGGCTGTATGGTCAAGACTCTCGGATCATTAGTACCGGCTAGCTCAACGCATCACTGCGCTTACACATCCGGCCTATCTACGTCGTAGTCTGCAACGTTCCTTACTGGCTTTTGCCAGGGATGACTCATCTTGGGGCCTGCTTCCCGCTTAGATGCTTTCAGCGGTTATCAGTTCCGAGCTTGGCTGCCGGGCCGTGCCATTGGCATGACAACCCGTAAACCAGAGGCTCGTTCACTCCGGTCCTCTCGTACTAGGTGCAATCCCCCTCAATCATCCTACGCCCGCGGTAGATAGGGACCAAACTGTCTCACGACGATTTGAACCCAGCTCGCGTACCACTTTAATTGGCGAACAGCCAAACCCTTGGGACCAACTTCAGCCCCAGGATGTGATGAGCCGACATCGGGGTGCCAAACACCGCCGTCGATATGAACTCTTGGGCGGTATCAGCCTGTTATCCCCAGAGTACCTT
>JAHLFG010000068.1 GCA_018883895.1 Candidatus Anaerobiospirillum merdipullorum | reverse complement strand
CGGAGCAGTTTGCCTGACGGTGAGCATTGCTTTGATGCCGACAGTATTACCGATCGCTCTTCGCGTTTTATGGCCGCGGAGTTAATTCGTGAAAAGCTGATGCGTCAAATGGGAGATGAATTACCCTACAGTGCAACGGTGGAAATTCAGGAATTTAAAGAAGAGCCCAAATTATTACGCATCAGTGCAGTGATTTTGGTTGAGCGTATCGGCCAGAAGAAGATGGTGATTGGCGCAGGTGGTGGACGCATTAAAAAGATCGGCACTGACGCCCGCCTGGATATGGAAAAGCTCTTTGACAAAAAAGTTTTCCTCTCCATCTTTGTGAAGGTTAAAGCCGGTTGGGCGGATGATGCTCGCGCCTTAAAGAGCTTAGGGTACGCTGATTTCGAGGAGCAATAAGTGGCGCAACTGCACGCAGGAGAGCCTGGGTTTATCCTGCATGCGCGCCCATATCAGGAACATAGCAGGTTAATTGAGGCCTTTACCTTAAATTACGGTCGAGTGTGTCTCATTGCCAGAATGTCGGCTAAAGGATCGCGGCAGCAGGCTTTGTTGCAACCATTTTGTCCGTTACAACTATCCATGCTCCAAGGGCGTAGTGAAATTTGGCGTTTAACTGAATGTAACCGCTCTGGGGATCCGTTTTCCTTGCCCGTACCGCAATTATTTTCTGGCTATTACTTAAATGAGCTTATCTACTATCTGTTAAAACACGGCGACAGCGCCCCACAACTGTTCTCCTGTTATTTAGCCACTTTGCGCAGTTTATCTGACGGGGAAGCAGAAGAGCGGGCGCTACGTGTATTTGAACTCAAATTATTGCAACATTTAGGGCAAGGACTTGATTTTCATACGCAGGATGGCAAAAGCTTTAAGGCACAGCAATATTATTGCTATCTCCCGGGACAGGGCTTTGTGCCACAACTTGATCCGCAGATGCCGTCCTTTGCGGGACAGACGCTTAATGCCTTAGCGCAGGGTCTACCGCAAGAACCGCAATTATTACAAGTATTAAAGCAAGTTACGCGCACTTGCATTGCTATCCTCTTGCAGGGGCGAGAGCTAAAAAGTCGACAAATGTATCAGCAGTATCTGCAGTTGTAGAGGACTACAGATCTTTATTTTCGGAGAGCTAAGTATGGCTATTTTTTATAAAGCCGCACCTAAGCATAAGACGCTTAAATCCTTTATCGGGACTTGCAGTGATTTGGATTTGCATGGCCGTGGGGTGGTTAAAGCGCAAGATAAAACTTGGTTTGTAGCTAATTTGCTCCCCGGAGAAGAGGCGCAACTTCAGCCTGAAAATGTCAAAGCACAGTCAGGCACGGCGCGGGTGCTCAAGTTACTTAAAGTTTCAACTTTACGTCGTCCGAGCGATTGTCCGCATGCCGTGCGCTGTGGTGGCTGCAGTTTGCAGCATTTACCCCCGCAAGAGGCTTTGCGCTCTAAGCTTGAGGGGATCTGTCGGCTCTTTAAGAAAAATTGTAGCCTCGATCTAGGGACGCCTAATTTTGTCGAGCATGGTAATGAGCTAGGCTATCGGCGCGCATGTCGCCTAGCGGTACGCTTTAATCATGGTCAGGTGGAGCTGGGCTTTAGAGGTAAGTTTTCCCATGAGATTGAAGCTATCGACTCATGCAAGGTCTTAACCCCGCGTTTAAATGCGCTGTTACCTAAGCTCGGCTCGGTGTTGAATGCGCTTAAGCTTAAGCGACGTTTAGGGCATGTGGAATTAATTGACAGCGATGGTGCGGTGGGTCTGTTGATACGTTTTACGGCCATAATGCCCCATGAAGATGAAAACCTACTTAAGGCCTTTGGTGAGGATGAGCAGTTGGTGATCGCGGTGCAAGAGCCTACTGCGGCAGCTTTGGCAAAAATAAAGCAAGAGACGCAACAGGCGGTAAAGCGCATGCCGGCATCGCGCCGACGTAAGGATACCTTAAGCATAGCAAGTAATACTTTAACCACCGATGAAGTGGCAGCTTTGCTGGGGATGGAGCAGGCAGAAACTACCGAACGTATCATTACCTCTAATGCAAGCGAGCTGTATTTGCAAAATGGCAATTGTCGGCTAAATTTCTTACCGTCTGCCTTTGTGCAAGTGAATCGGCAGATGAATGAGCGTATGTTAGCGCAAGTAAAAGCGGCGGTTGAACCTTATATGCACACACATGCCACCGTCTTGGATCTTTTTTGTGGGCTTGGTAATTTTAGCTTTGCCTTAGCAAGTCAGGGTGCTAAGGTAGTTGGCGTAGATGTTGTCAAAAGTATGATTGAGCGAGCGCAAAGCAATGCGCAAGTAGCCGGACTTACTGCAATGAAGTTTGTGACGGCCAACCTTGAAGAAGAGTTTGAACAGCAATCTTGGGCCAAACAATCTTATGCGGTGGCAATACTCGATCCAGGACGAGCGGGAGCTAAACGTGCCACATGCTTTTTATCTAAACTTAAACCGGAATTAATTGTTATGATATCTTGTAACCCCTTAGCGGCGTCACGCGATAGTGTGGAGTTGTTGCAAGCGGGTTATAAGCTCCAATCCTGGGGCGTAGTGGATATGTTCCCACGTACTGCGCATATTGAATTGATGCTGGTATTTAAAAAATAAGGCGGGAGTTGCACGATGGTTGCCTTAAGAGAAACCCATAAGGCTTCATTTGATTTTAACCAATGGAGTGAAGAGCTGGCTCTGCCAGTTGCCGACAAAGAGTTGTTGCATCAGGCACATCTGTTTGTCATGTCTAAAATCGGGGATCGTAATCCGCAACTATCGCAGCGCCATTCTAATCTGTCCGCTGAAATCGTCTCAATTTTGATGTCCTTAAATATGGATATCGAATCATTGCAGGTTGCTTTCTTATACCCAGCCTTTGAAGATCATCTCATCAATCAAGATGAGGTCGAGGAAAAATTTGGGCATCCGGTGGCTAAGCTCTTGCTGGCCGTTAAGGATATGGAAGCTATCCGCTTCCTGCAAAATTTAAGTCAGGGCAAAGTATCCTCGGATGCCAAAGTGGACCGGGTCCGCCGGATGCTATTGGCGATGGTGGAAGATGTCCGCGCGGTGGTGATTAAACTTGCCGAGCGTATTGCGGTGATTCGCGCGGCCAAGCATGCCGATGAAAAAGTTCGTCTACTGATTGCCAAGGAAGTGTCGAATATTTACGCTCCCTTGGCCAATCGCTTGGGTATTGGTCAGCTGAAGTGGGAATTGGAGGATTTGGCTTTCCGTTTCCTCCATCCGCAGACTTATAAGCAGATTGCCAAAGATTTAGGTGAGCGGCGCATTGATCGCGAAAAGTACATTGAGCACTTTGTTGGGGAGCTTAAGGCCTTACTCGATGGTGAAGGTATTCATGGAGAGGTCTATGGGCGTCCTAAGCATATCTATAGCATTTGGCGCAAGATGCAGAAAAAGCATCTGGAGTTTTCCGAGCTGTACGATATTCGTGCGGTACGCGTGGTGGTGGATACCATGCCAGAGTGCTATGCAGCTTTAGGCGTGATTCATACCAAGTGGCAACATATTGCCAAAGAATTTGACGACTATATTGCCAACCCCAAGCCCAATGGCTATCAGTCCATTCATACCGTAGTCTATGGTGATGGGCATAAAGCAATCGAAATCCAAATTCGTACTCAAGCCATGCATCAAATGGCAGAGCTTGGAGTGGCGGCCCACTGGAAATATAAGGAAGGTGCAGGTCAGGTCTCAGGCGCGGAGCAACGCATTAACTTTTTGCGTAAGCTCTTGGCCTGGCGCGATGACATGGTGGAGTCAGGGGCGCTCTTAGATGAATTTCGTAAGCAAGTCTTTGAAAATCGTGTCTATGTATTTACACCGCAAGGTGAGGTGATTGATCTACCGACAGGATCTACTCCGCTTGATTTTGCCTATCATGTGCACACCATGGTGGGACATCGCTGCATCGGTGCAAAGGTAAATGGCCGCATTGTGCCTTATACCTATCAACTCAAGACCGGTGAGCAGGTAGAAATCATTACGCAAAAAGAGCCTAATCCGTCACGCGATTGGATGAAGGCCGATAGTGGCTTCTTAAAGACCAACAAAGCGCGCTCTAAGGTACAGGCGTGGTTTCGCAAGGTCGATTATGAGCGTAACTTTGCAACCGGATCGGAAATCATCGAAAAAGAAACGGTACGGCATAATCTTAACCTCAATAAAGATCAGGTGGCCTCACTGCTCAAAGAGCGTTTAGAGCGCTTTAATGTCAAGAGCGTGGATGATATTTACGCTGGCGTGGGCGCGGGCGATATCAAAATTAACCAGGTTTTAGCTTATTTGGCCGAACGTACAGGCAAGCAAGCGGAGGAAAAGACTGAGCCTGATATCAGCTCTTTAGTGGCTTCACCGTCAAAGAGTGCAACTTTACTGCAACAGCGCAGCAAGAGTGGCATTATTGTCGATGGCGTTGGCAATATGATGACCCATGTGGCTAAGTGCTGCCAACCGATACCTGGCGATGATATTGTTGGCTTTATTACCCAAGGTCGCGGCATTTCGATTCACCGCCAAGATTGTCCGCAGGTTAAGGGCTTAATTAAGACGCATCCGGAGCGCATGGTAAAAGCACAATGGGGCAGTCAGACCAATGATGCCGGCTATACGGCCACCATTCGCGTGATAGCGCCTGATTATGCTGGTCTTCTTCGTGATGTTACCACCGTAATTGCCAATGAAAAGCTTAATGTTCTAGGGGTGCGCTCGCGGATCGATAGGATGAAAGATCTCTCTATCATTGATGTGGATTTGATGCTAGTGGGGGTTAACTCATTAGGGCGCCTTATCGATAAGATCAGAGCAGTACCGCGAGTTAAGAGTGTAAAACGTTTATAACAAAAGGTTTGTCCTCAGTAGTTATGCGTTAAGGGCAATAATATTTTTGTTCTCGCACGGGTCATAATGCCGCAAGATATCTGAGGATAGCTACTACACGACTGTAGGACGATAAATATTTAAAGGGTGAAATTTTGAAAGCTAACGTAGTCTATCGTTTAAAGTCCCTCGCTTGGCTTTTATTATTGTGGATTTTGTTTGGCTTCATTTCTTGTGCCCTTTACAAAATCAGCGGTCGTGGTACGCCTGCCGATGGTGTGCGCCCCTTAATCGTGCTGTTACTTGGATGGTGGGCATCCACGATTTTATATCGCCTTGGTTGGAGACT
>JAHLFG010000067.1 GCA_018883895.1 Candidatus Anaerobiospirillum merdipullorum | reverse complement strand
AGGATTTGCCGCCGGCTTCCTTCACCCTGCCCCTCACGGGACACAGCTTGCCTTAGGCTAGGTCTTGGCCTTGTCAGCCCGACCACGGGACTTTCACCCGCAAGAAATATGCACATGCCGTGCGCACAAAGCAAACGCGCCTGCCTATGGCGCGTTTGTTTTACTAAAGATGGGGCCAAGCTTGAGCTTTAAGTAAGCTTTTTTTTACAGCAAGACTTGGCGCTTTAGTAGAGGATACGACACTTTAAGGTGCCCTGAATTTCCTTTAAGGCCGGGACTAAGAGCTCAGGCTTATCCGAGTGAATATCCATCACCACATAACCGATGTCAGCTGAAGTTTGCAGATACTGTGCTGCCACATTGATATTTTGCTTGGCAAAGACCTCGTTAATCTGCCGCATCACGCCCGGTACATTTAAGTGGACATGCAGTAAACGTGATACGCCTTCACGCTTTTGCGGTAAGGAAACTTCAGGGAAGTTTACCGCGGTTAAGGTTGAACCGTTATCAGAATAAAGTGCCAATTTCTGCGCCACTTCAATGCCGATATTACGCTGTGCCTCTTCGGTGGAGGCACCGATATGCGGCGTTAAGATCACATTGTCAAACTCACGTAAGGGGCTGACAAATTCCTCTCCGTTGGCCGCCGGCTCCTTGGGGAAAACATCCACGGCCGCACCTGCCACCTTGCCAGACTTGAGCGCCTCACATAAGGCATCAATCTTCACCACGCTACCGCGCGAGGCGTTAAGGAAGAACACCCCATCCTTCATCGCCCTAAAAGCCTCAGCATTAATCATGCCGCAAGTAAGCTCGGTCTCCGGCACATGCAAGGAGATGATATCAGCTTTGGCAAAGAGCTCGTTTAAGCTTTCTACCTGATAGGCATTGCCTAAGGATAACTTATGCTCAATATCATAGAAGATAACCTTCAGGCCAAGGCTTTCGGCAATGATGCCAACCTGAGTACCGATATGGCCATAACCGATAATACCGATGGTCTTACCACGCGCTTCAAAGCAACCATGAGCCGCCTTCTTCCAGCCGCCGCGATGTAACAGGGCGTTGCGCGCCGGCACGTCACGCAATAATTGTAAGTACTCACCGGTTACTAACTCAGCTACCGAGCGGGTATTGGAGAACGGAGCATTGAAAACCGGAATACCGCGCTTGGCGGCGGCATTTAAATCCACCTGATTGGTGCCGATGCAGAAACAACCGACGGCCACGAGCTTCTTAGCTGCCTGTAAGACCTCAGCTGTCAGCATGGTGCGCGAGCGTATGCCTAAGAAGTGAACCTCGGCAATGCGCTCCAATAATTCCTGCCCATCTAAGGCCTTCTTTTCATAGACCACATTGCTATAACCGGCCTTGTGTAAGGTTTCCACGGCACTGGGATCAACGCCTTCGAGCAGTAAAAACTTAATCTTATCTTTGTTTAGCGACAGCGCATGCATAATAAAACTCCTAAAACACACAGGCCCTCTTACCGAGGGCCCGCTTAAAAGTAACCGATTTATTGAGCCTTAGCCTTGCGGCGGGCAAGCACCGCAGCATTTAGCTGCGCTAATACCTGTTCGGTATCGTCAAAGCCAATACACGCATCGGTAATACTTTGGCCATAAGTGAGGCAAGAGCCGTCGGAGCCTAAATCCTGACGCCCCTCAACGATATTGCTTTCAATCATCACGCCAAAGATGCGCTCATCCCCGGCGGCCACTTGGGCAGCGATATCGGCTGCTACCTCGATTTGCTTCTTAAACTGCTTTTGACTGTTAGAGTGCGAGCAGTCGATCATAATCTTCTGCCGCGCGCCACACTTATCTAAGAGCGCACAGCTAGCTTCCACATCCTCATGCTTGTAATTAGGTAACTTACCGCCACGTAAGATGACATGGCAATCATCATTGCCGGTGGTATGCGCAATGGCCACATGACCCATCTTGGTGACGGTCATAAAGGTATGCTCATGCTGCGCGGCCACAATTGCGTCGACAGCAATCTTGACATTGCCATCGGTGGCATTCTTAAAGCCCACCGGGCAGGATAAGCCGGAGGCTAACTCACGATGCACCTGTGATTCGGTGGTACGGGCGCCAATGGCTCCCCAAGAAATGAGCTCGTCGATGTACTGCGGCGAAATCAAATCTAAGTATTCAGTAGCCGCCGGCATGCCCATCTCATTGATTTCCAATAAGAGGTGACGGGCAATACGTAAGCCATTGTTAATGTCATAGCTATTGTTAAGATCGGGATCATTGATAAGGCCCTTCCAGCCTACAGTGGTGCGCGGCTTTTCAAAGTAGACGCGCATAATGATCTCCAATTGCTCTTGATATTGCTGTCTTAAAGTAAGTAAACGCGCGCAATAATCTAACGCGGCCTTAGGATCATGAATGGAACACGGGCCGACAATCACGGCTAATCTATCATCGGTACCGGTAAGCATGTTATGGACATGCTCACGCGTGCGCTTGACTAAAGCGTCGGTGAAGTCCGTACTCGGGAACTTCTCAATAATCGCGACCGGAGGAAGCAATTGATATACTCCACTAATATTGGTATCAACGATTCCTTGACGCCGCGCTTGAGGCGGCGGAGGAATGATTCTGCTGTTAGAAATGTTCATAGCTAAACCGCCTTAAATTAATAGTTAAAGGAATAAAAACGATACCACCAATAAAAGATCCCCTGCACAGCCGTACAGTTTTGCATCATCTGAACTTTCCCTAAAACGGGTCCTAATGCTGATCTCATTACTGTAGTTTTCACGTTTTCAGTCCTGTAAAAAAAAGCCCTTACGGGCAGGTAAAAAAACAAGTGACTTCATTATAGTGAAGATAAGAGCTCTTGCCAAATAAGCCTGCCGGCAAAGCGCAGGCTTGAGGTAAAAGCACTAAAAATGGGCATTTTTCTGCCATTCATCGCGCAGCGTGCGCGTTTTTAGTGCAAAAGCTTTAATTAAACTCTAAGGTAAGGCCTATCGGGCAGTGATCTGAGCCAAAGACCTCCTTTTCAATCACCGCATCGACGATATGTGATTTAAGCTCTGCGGAAACAAAGAAGTAATCAATGCGCCACCCGACGTTCTTTTCCCGCGCCCGCGTCTTATAGGACCACCAGGTATAGTGCCCCGGCTCATCGGGGTGCAACAGACGAAAAGTGTCGATATACCCGGCAGCAGTAAACTTATCTAAAAACGCGCGCTCCTCAGGTAAAAAGCCGGTATTTTTCACATTGCTCTTAGGCCGCGCCAAATCAATCGGCTGATGGGCAATATTAAAATCGCCACAGACTACAATCGGCTTTTGCTTTCTTAATTCCTGCACATAATTAAAAAAGCTGTCAAAAAAGCCCATCTTATAGGGCACCCGTTTGAATTGTCCTGGGATCTCGTTACCTGCTTCATCAGTGACCGCCGCACCACCATTGGGGAAATAGCCATTGAAGAAATGAAAGTGCTCAAACTCCAAATGCACGATACGCCCTTCCCCCTGATAGGCAGGATCAGGTAACTCCAATTCCACCGCTAAAGGATGGATACGACTGAACACTGCGGTCCCGGAATAACCCTTTTTCACCACCGAAGAGGAAAAATAGGCCTCACAGCCCGGACGCTCCACATGCTCTTTGCTAAGTTGCTCCAAAGAGGCCTTAGTTTCCTGCAGGCCAATGACATCGTAATCATTGTGCAAAAACCACTGCCAATCCGGCTTTTTGGCCACAGCGCGAATGCCATTGACATTCCACGAGGCAAGCTTTATCTGCATAGTCTGTCCCTTTTAAGTCTTATTTAAAGCTCTTATTGTAGCGCCCCACGAAAGGTCGTAGGACGCTGATGCAAAAGATGCGCATTAGTGGGCATTACTTTGCGCATGATGGAGGGAGTCAATGATGGTAATCACCACGCCGCGGATGTTGTTTTCCGTGGTGCGATACGGCGCAATACGCATGGTATAGAAGCGCTCATTAATTCCCGTGACCTCGCGATCAATCGGGGTTAAGTTTTTCAGTACCAATTGCGCATCGGCAATGATTGCTTCGCTGGGGAAAGAGTGCGCAAAGATCTGCAAGGAGCGTCCCACATCCTGCGGCATGAGATGGAACTCACGCCCCACATATTCAGTAAACTTGCGAATATTGAGATTGCTATCGGCAAAGATAATGCCAATCATGGTCGAGGAGAGGAAGTTGGACAAATCATTGTCCATCATGGTCAGCTCTTCGAGCTTTTGCTGATACTCGGAGTTGACGGTATAAAGCTCTTCATTGACCGATTGCAATTCCTCATTCGAGCTTTGCAATTCTTCATTGGCCGTTAGCAATTCTTCATTAGCAGCCTGCAATTCTTCATTGACAGTTTCCAGCTCGCCGATGGTGTGTCTCAGCTCCCCGCGACTGTCTTGCAATTCATGCTCCAAATCGTGAATACGTTGTGCCGCGGTATGATTGATGTCATATTTCTCTACTTTTTCATCGCCATGCGACGAGTCATGCTCTAAAAAGAGCACCACGATAAGACCGTTGGCGCTATCTTCACTGCTCTCAGGCTCGAGCGGATGCACCGCCAAGTCGATAACCCGTCTGCCTTGTGGCATATCGATGGCAATATCGGTATAGATAACACTCTTATGTTCAGCCCGGCAGCGATTGACGGCCGTCGAGGCGATAAGATTTAGATCCTGATTAATAATGGTAAATAAGTTAAAGGAGGCCTTGCCGGGCACAATATTGATATATTGCGCAATCTGGCCAAAGAAGTGTAGGACCTCATCATGTTCATCAATGACCACGCTTGGGGGCAAGAAGCGCTCCATATATTTGACATAGAGGGCATCAAATTTTTGTTGCTGCGCTTCCTTATCCTGTAATTTACGCGGATTATTAAAGGTCGGCAAAAAAGACGGTACCTTAAAGAGCGGCGTTTGTAGATCTTCAGCATGCCCTTCGGCCAAATGCACATAAATCTTTTCTTGGCTTGCCAGCGGCTTGAAAACCGAGGAATACTCACTTGCCGTTTCACTCTTGCCCAAAAAGAGCAAGCCACCATTTTTTAACGCGGCATGGAAGATGGCAAAGACCGCGCGTTGCAAGACCTGTTGAAAATAAATTAAGACATTGCGACAGCAAATTAAATCCAAACGTCCAAACGGCGGATCAGAGAACATATTGTGCGGAGCAAAGATGATCATCTTGCGGATCTCTTTGCAAATCACATACTGATCTCCTTTTTCAATAAAGTAGCGCGACAGCCGCTCCTTGCTTAAGTCCTCGGAAATGCTTTCAGGAAATTCTCCCTTGCCGGCCTTTTCAATGGCCTGCGTATCAATATCGGTAGCAAAAATTTTGACATCGCGCCGTAAATGATTTTCTTCAAGCAGCTCACTCATCATGATGGCCAAAGAATAAGCTTCCTCACCCGTCGAGCATCCGGCCGACCAAATTCTCAGCGGCTCCTTAGGATCGCTTTGGCGCAAGATTTTATTGAGCACCAGGGTCTTGAGCTTGGCAAAATACTCCTCGTCACGAAAGAAGCGTGTCACCCCAATGAGGATGTCTTTCATTAAAAGCTCAGTTTCAGCTTGATTGTTCTCAAGTAAGGTGGCATAGGACTCCATGTCCTTACTCTTAGTCACCACCATGCGTCTTTCAATGCGGCGCAAGACGGTATTTTTCTTGTAGTAAGTAAAATCGATGCCACTTACTTTTTTAAGCTCGGCATAAATGCGCGTTAAGAGCTCGACATCAGTGATATCAGGGGTAGCCTGTGGCAAGGTGCTTTGATGATAGTTAACTAAGTTTAACAGCTCTTGCGCTATGCCCTGCGGCGGGAGGATGAAGTCGGCCAGACCCGTATTAATCACCGAGCGCGGCATGCCATCAAATTTGGCACTGCTCGGATCTTGGGCCATCACTATGCCTCCATGCTCCTTAATGTTCTTGATGCCATTAGTGCCATCCGAGCCAGTCCCCGAAAGCACGATGCCGACGGCATTTTCTCGCGCCTCTTGTGCCAAGGAATTGAAAAACAGATCGATAGGATGATTGATGCCGCTTGTAGGTAAGTCTGTCAGGAGCAAATGTCCGGCCTTAATGGTGAGATTTTTCTTGGGCGGAATGAGGTAGACCACATTGGGCTCGACCTGCATTAAATGCTCGGCCTGTAAGACCGGCATGGTGGTGTATTTGCCTAAGATCTCTGCCATCAAACTCTTATAATCAGGCGAGAGATGCTGCACAATGACATAAATAATATTGGAGTTGGACGGCAATGCGAGCATAAACTGTTGCAAAGCCTCCAAACCTCCGGCCGAG
Source organism: Candidatus Anaerobiospirillum merdipullorum (assembly GCA_018883895.1). Classification (GTDB taxonomy): domain Bacteria; phylum Pseudomonadota; class Gammaproteobacteria; order Enterobacterales; family Succinivibrionaceae; genus Avisuccinivibrio; species Avisuccinivibrio merdipullorum. The sequence goes on along the minus strand of JAHLFG010000067.1, from coordinate 5,933 downwards.
GCGCCAATACCGGCAATCAGCCGCACTTTGGACGGCCCCATTAACTCTATCTCATCTGCTTTAAGCGGTCCCATGCAACTAAGAACTCCCTATTTAAATAAGCTTAACGCTTAGCTAACGCTCAAGCCTGAGCTGTAAGCGTAATGTTATGATTATCATTATGTTGTAAATATTTGGTGGCAAACAGCTCTGGCGTAAGGGCTTTGTCATATAAAAAGCCTTGGGCAAATTGGCAACCTGCTTGCACGAGAATTTGCTCTTGCGCCTTTTGCTCCACCCCTTCGGCTATCACTTGCATATGCCGCTCGTTGCTAATCCGCACAATGCTCTCTAAGAGCGCTTGCCCGGCACGATTGTCTACCAAAGCGGCAATCAGCGAGCAATCTAGCTTAATGCGATCAAATTGCACCTGTGAGAAGAGCGACAAATTAGCATAAGCACTGCCAAAATCATCCAGCGCAAGCTTAATGCCCCAATTGCGATAGGGTAAAAAGGCCCGCTTTAAGGTCTCGGCGGCCACATTGCACGCGCTTTCGGTGATTTCTATTTCCAGTTTATCGGCCACATCTTGCGCATAATGACTTAATAGCGCCAAGACTGCGCCGGCCGTCGAATAATCAAATAAGGTAAAGCGCGAGAAATTAACCGCCACCGGCACCACGCGATAACCTTGATCCTGCCATTGTTGTTGGCGCTGTAACACCGTAGCCAGGACAAAAAGATCAAGTTCACGGAGCGTGCCATCTTGCTCCATGTGAGCGATAAAGTTGGCAGGTGAAATCAAAGAGCCATCGGCAGCCAAACCACGTACCAAGGCCTCCGCCCCCACCACCTGCTTAGTTTGCAGATCAATTTGCGGCTGGAAGTAGACCACAAATTCTTTAATTTGCCCAAAAGAGGAGCGTGGCATGAGCGTACCTAGCACCTTACGTTCACCTTGGCTGGGCGTAGGCAGATGATAAAGGAGCATACGCACTTGTTGCACCAAGTCCTGCCCGGTAAAACTGCTACGCGCCCAGGTGGAGGCTATTTGTAGTGGCACCTTGCAATTAAGACGGCATAAGTGCTCACAATGCTTGGCCTTATCAAAGAACAGATCTTTGACCGTATTGGGCATGAGGACGATAAATTCCCCCTCAAAGGTATGAAAAATAGCATAGCCGCCAAAGAAAAGGCGCAAGATCTTGGTGAGGGTATGGATAAGCTCTATCCCATAGCTATAACCCTGCTTGAAGGTAAGCTCACTTAAATGCGGTACCCACAGGCCAAAAACGCCTAAGGCGCTGAAACTTGCTGCCGTGTAATTATCAATTTGCGCTTGAAAATCTTGCAGCGTATAAATGCCCTCAGCTACAGTGTTACCACCAATGGCCGCACGGCGCGCCGCTATTACCTGCTGATGCAAGAGCGCAAAGTAAGGCTTCATGCGCTCGGCTAAGGCAAAATTGCCCTTGGATTTACGCGGATTATCAAAACAAACCACCCCGCCTAGCCCATTGGCGCTATCAAAGAACGGCAAGGCGGCAAAAGACCACATCTCATGCTCCAGATGAGAATTTAAATGCACGGAGCGCTCACGTTCGGCCACATAACACAAACGTTTGGTCGTAATTGCTTTGGCCAGCAGCGGCAGACGTTTTAAAGGCAGGCCAGAAATTAAACCCTTAAAACTCTGACAGCCCTGCGCGTCCCATTCATACATCTCCTCCACATCCTGCCCATCATTGATAAGGCGCAAGGTATAGACTCTATCACAGCCATAAAAATGCCCCAGACGCATAATGATCTGCTGTAAAACCGTCGCCTTATCGGGCAGATGAATTTGCAAATCCAGTAAATCAAGTAAGAGTGCGTTCTCGGCTACGCTCAAATTTGCCGCATTGATATTAGCAGGCAGGAGCTGTTGTTGACTGGTATAAAGTTCCTGCTCTTGTTGCCAGAGTTTTAATTGCCCCAAGTCAGGTAAGAGGGCAATTTCATCCTGCCCCTGCTGTACCAAATGCGCGACATAACTTTGAGCCCGGAGCATAAAATCATCCCCGCTCTGAACATCCGCAATTTTGGCGCATATGGCACCAAAAAGATGGACCGGAAGCTCCAGTGCGCTTAAAAAAGCACGCGCAAAATAGCAGGCCTCTTGCAAAAGCTTGCGCACCTTAAAGGCATCATTAAGCTTAGGCAGAAGCACGACCACATCCTGCTTATCCTTTTGTACCACCAGTCCGTAAGCTGCCAGGCTAACACTTAAGGCCCCAGCGACATCTGTTATAGGCGCGTCCTCGCTCTGCTTTGCTGATGCTATCTCTGTCGACGTTAAGGAGGGAATAACTTTAATTAAGGCCGCGGCCGGGGCTGCCTTTTTATCTATCAAGGTACTGACCAAACGTGGTAAGGCCGCTTGGGCATACACTCCGGCCACCGAGGTCGGAGCACTCAGGGCCACCCCGCTGATGCGCTTTAACTGTGCATGGTGCTGAATAAAGGTATAGGCATAAAGCGTAGCGCGTCCTTCAAGCCCCGTCGCTTGCCATAAGATAGTGGTTATTTTGACAGGTAAAACATAACTTTGATGTTGCACCAACGGGACATCAAAGCTTAAAAAATGCTGCCCACTTGCCAAGAGCGCCTGTAAATTATCCGGAGCAAAGGCGCAAGCTAACTTTTCTTGCCAAGTTTGGCCAAACACTTGCTTAAGGCACAAGCGTAAAAAAGGCGCATAAGGTAAATTTCCTGCCGGCAAGGTCAAATTATGCCCGCTTTGCCAACATTGCATCACCTGTAAAGAGCTTACATTTACCGCCACATAGGCATATAAATGCCCTACCACCTGCTCCCACAATCCCTGCAGTGCTAAAGGAAGCGCCGTCAGCGCCTGAGAAGGAAGCGCATTAATCACCCCGCTTACGCGTGCGGGGGTGCCATCGGGAGCAAGTTGCGTGCGATAAAAACAGCTATACCAGGTAAAGGGCGCATTTTTATGGCGCCGCAGGAGAAAATTAGCGCTGCCCATTGCTTGCCCGGCTAAGATTTGCCGATAAAAGGCGCTCACCTTGGGTAATGAATCCGGATGCACCCAGGGTGCAAGCTGTGCTTCACTTGGTAAATGGAATTGACGGCGGCGTAAGGATGTCCTATCTGCCGCCGGCTCAAATAAGGTTAGAGCCTTACTTTTAATATCAATTTCCCACAGAATTTGCGTCCCCGGGGTCAAGACCAAGGCCAGACGAGCATCTAAGGAAGGCTCGAGCTGTGGTGCGTGCATTAATGCTGGTGCGGTAGTCATGTCAGTGCGCTTAAGATCCTAAAATCTCGGTTGCCCATACCAAGATCATACTTTTGCTTTATTTTTTCTAATAATCTTAAGTTAAAGCAAGGATATATGCTAAGTAGGCCTTACTATCAGGCGCTCACTTTTTGATCTTAGTCTCATTTTAGCGCCACTCCAAGTCCTAGCGCTCACAAATGTGAGCTTAATTTTGCGTCAAAACCTCCTGCATTAAGGATTGGGTATGCGCCTCCTGATTATCTCCACCGATGGCGGTCATCAAGGTCAACAAAGCCTGCAAATGTCCGCGCTTGACCTCAAGTAAGGATAAGGTCGCCATGCGGGCGGTATCGGAGGCATCCAACAGATCAGTAAGCGGGCACGCGCCGGCACGATAGCGGGCCTCATAGCGCTGATAATTCATTTGCGCCAAGGCTGCCCGCTGCGCCATAGTCGTTACCGCCTGTGCATAATAATTGACATTGTCAATGGCATCCGCCGTTTCCTGTAGCGCGGTTAAATAAGTGTTAACAAAGGATAATTTAGCCCGATCAAGCTCCACCAAGGCCGCATCTTCGGCATAGGAAAGCTCGTTATAATTTAAAAAAGGAAAGGTAATGGCAGCGCCCAAGGCCCCGATGGGATCAGACAATAAACGCGCCAAGGCCGCACCATCACCTGCCGTTAAGGAGGCGGTGAGATTAAACTGCGGATAGAAATTAAGCCGCGCTTCATCACTGCCGGCTAAAGCGGCGCGCAAACGCGCCTCGGCAGCCTGTAAGTCCGGACGCCTAGATAACAATTGCGCCGGCAATACTAAGGAAAATTGAGGTTGTTGGGCGCTATCTAAGGTTGCAATGTCTAAATTAGTTTGCGGCGGTACATTTAACAGTATACAAAGCGCATTGTGCGCGGCATACATTTGCTGCCGTCTTTGCTCCAGACTATCCACCACGCCCAAATGATTGACGCGTGCCGTGTCGTAATCCAGGCCATCAGCGGCCCCGGCCTGATACAAAGCTTGCACTAAGGACAATCTACGTTCAGAGGCCTTTAAATCCTGCTCTCCCAAAGCAAGGGCTTCTTTAGCATAAGCATATTGCCAATAGGCACTGCCTACCGCCTCCACGATGCTAAGGCGCATCGCCCAATAGTCATAGGCCGAGGCCTGAAAATTTTCCGCAGCCGAGCGTCTTGCCGCAGCCAAACGGCCAAACAGATCAGCCTCGTAACTTAAACCTAGGGTACTACTAGTGCTTTCTTGATGGGCATTGCCACTTGACAGATCTTTAGTGACATTGCCACTTATCGAGGAATTTAAGCTCGGATGGGCGTTAGTTGCCGTTAGGCCCAATTGTGCCCGTGCCGCCAAGACATTTAAATAGGCATCATTTAAGTCATAATTTACCGTTAGAGCCTTATCAATGAGCGCATCTAGCTTGGCATCATTAAATAACTGCCAATACTGCTCCCCAATTTGCGGGCCTAAAAAGTTTTGTGCATGAGCAAAGGAGTCCGCCTGCGGCAAGGCCGGGCGCTCATAGTCAGTAAGCATCAACGAGCATCCTGACAAGAGCAGACAACAGCTTAAGCTTACACTAATGACAGTGCGCTTCCAACTTATCAAAGAGGATGACATATGCTCTCCTTTATTAAAGTTCCATGGCTGCTATCGCCGCCTTTACATAAGGTTCAAGTGGTGGCACCGGCCCGATGCGCTTTACCAATTCATCTTGATAAAGGCGCCCATCATACGGGCGTTTGACCTGCGGATATTGTTTAGCATACGTAAGATAACTTAGCCTCTCCATAGCAGGCAGTGCCTTTAAGCGCCCAAGTTCACATGCGCAGGTAAAAATCTGCCTAGCAAAGGCATAAACCGACAGCGCCTGAGGCCCGGTGGCATGGACTATGGCGGTGGGGGCCTTGAAGGCCAGGCCCTGCTCTACCAAGCGCACCACCATCTGCGCCAAGAGCGCATAGGGGGTAGGCATAATGTAATTGTCGGCAATTAAAGTTAAACGCTTACCATTAAGCGCCTGGCGCAATAAACGTGCCACTAGGCTATCCCCCTGCGGACCAAACAAGGTCCCCGTGCGCACGATAAGACATCCTCCCGCTTGCAGACAAAGCTTTTCTGCATACAGCTTGGTGGCCCCGTAAGTACACAATTGCCCCCGCCTTGCCTGCGAGGGGACTTCTAAATGTGGCCCCGCTACGGGTGGGAGGACATAGTCAGAGGAAATTTGCACCACAGGACAAGCTAAATCTTGGCACAGGGCAATTAAATTTTGTACCCCGCGGGTATTAACTGCAAAGCAGGCGCGCCGCTGGCTTTGGGCCGCTGCCACCGCGGTAAAGGCCGCACAATTAATCATTACCTGCGGGGCAAAGGCGCGCACGCACGCGCAGGCGGAAGTGCTCATGGCCGTGATATCCAGATCTTGGCGCGTCAAAGGCAAAAGCTGATGGCCACGGGCCTGCGCTTCTTGACAAAGAGCCTGTCCCAAGCGCCCGGCACTGCCGGTAAGCGCAATTTTCATCAAGTTACGGCAAGGAGACCCCCGCTTCTTAAGCGGGGGAGGAATTGCCGCCCTCCTGGAATCTAATTTCTGTTAAATAGGTTCTGCGCTTCTCAACAAGCTTTAATTTCCTGCAGCTTACTCCT
>JAHLFG010000066.1 GCA_018883895.1 Candidatus Anaerobiospirillum merdipullorum | reverse complement strand
TGTTTTGATTAAACGAGACCTTTCTGCCGTCTCGCTTGACGATAAATCTGATCATGATGGAAAAGCTCGAAACTCATAGGTTTATATAAAATATTTAATTAACTTTTGTCAATTAAAAATGTTTATAAAAGTTTAAAAAAAATCGCCAAATTCTATGCAAAAGTGCTCAGGCGGTCAAGATAAAAAACCTTGAGGAATAACCTGCTCTTATTTTTAAATTATTGATAAATAGTTAAAAAATAATTAAAAATAAGCAATGAAATTTTGATGACCGGCCTGCTTTGCTATTTTCTTGGCAGACGATTCCCACCTTATCTTAAGGATTTATCGGCAGGCTGCGGCAGGGGGAAATGCAATTTTGTGAAATCAAGCCATAAAATAAAAAATTAAATTTTAAGCCTTGCTTTGGCTATGCTAAGGGGTACTTGGCACGTAAGTTAAACTTAGGAGCTGACCGTGAACATTGATATTTACTGCACCGTAATTGATAACTATGGCGATGCCGGCGTCAGCCTGCGTTTGGCGCGTGAATTAAAGCGTTTGGGCGCTAAGGTGCGCCTGTGTTGTGACGATTTGACGGTCTTACGTACTATCGCGCTACCTGAAGATGAGGATGCGGCCTTACGTTTTTTGCCCTTTGATGCCCCCCGCGAAGTGTTAGCCTCTCCGTCAGCTTCAGTCGTGGTGGCAGCCTTTGCCTGTCATCTGCCGACGACGGCGGTGCAATTAATTAACGTGCACCACAGCATAGTGCTCTATCTTGATTATTTAAGTGCCGAAAAGTGGGTCGAGGATTTTCATGGGCTACCTGCTCCTGCTGAATTTGCCCGCGGCTTTTACTTTTACCCCGGCTTTACCGCCAAAACCGGCGGGCTACTTTTAGAGCCACAGTTAAAACAGCAAGCTAAAGCTGCATTAGCGCTACCTTATTTTGCCTCCGGCTCACGGCAAGTTACGCTTTTTTCCTATCACAACCCTCAAGTGCTCTCCTTGTTAAAACTGCTTGAAACCTCGGCTATTCCCACCACCTTCACGGTCTTTGCCGGCAAGCCCTTGGCAAATATAAATACGCTTTTAGGTTTGCATTTACAGGTAGGTGAGAGTTATCAGAGCGGAAAATTGTGTTTTAAAGCCCAAGGCATGGTAAGTCAGGCGCAGTACGATGATTTCTTGTGTCGCGCAGATCTTAACTTAGTGCGCGGGGAGGATAGCATTGTGCGCGCCTTATGCGTCGGCAAACCCTGTTTGTGGCAGATTTACCCGCAAAGTGATGATATCCATATCGGTAAACTGCAAGCGCTTTTAACCTGTTTTAAGCGGGCCTTAGGTGAAAACTATGTGCCGGCATTGACGCGCTTAGAGCACTTAATGCTTGCCTATAACGGCCATGGATCGTGGGAGCTGACTAATTTTGACGCTTGGGAGCAAACTTGGCAAAAAATTGCACAAGCTATGCAAAACTACATTTTTTCTTTGCCCAATTTGGCCGAAAGTATGCTGTTTTTCTGTCAGCAAAAGCAGGAAAAGTAAACAGCATTTGCAGTTTTGGTCTTGATTTTGCTAGTAAAATACTCTAATGTGTCTGTAAATAAGCATTTAGAGCGGTTTTACTCATGCAGTTTTCATCGCAGCCCAAAATTTTTCGGCCGCGCCTGATGGAACAGGTGGTTGCAACTAAATTACGCCAAGCTCCGGCAGTGGAGATTGTCGGTTCGCGTGGTTGTGGCAAATCAGCCTTAGCCGCCCGTTTTAGTGCAAGTCAGCTGCAGGTTAATGCTAACACCTGCCCTGATTGGGCTACCTTGCTTAAAAGTCCGGCGCCGCATCAGCTCGATGAGTGGCTGCTTAATGCCAAGTTACCGTTAAAGCTTGCTGAGTACTTAAAGCGTGAGTCGGCCGTCGGGCAATTTTTATTGACAAGCTCTGCCCTTGATGTCCATCCCCATGCTTTAATTGCCACCCTGCGTTTGCGTCCTTTGTCTTTATATGAGTCCGGAGTATCGTCAGGTGCAGTTTCGCTACAGGCCTGGAGCATGGGCGCTAAGCTACCGCTCATGGCCGCTCCTGCGCTGGCTGCTAGCGATTATGCAGCGCTATTTTTGCGTGGCGGATTACCTGCCGCCCTGGATCTGGACTTAAGACATGCGGTGAAACTTGCCAAAGAGCAGTTACAGCGCATTCTTGACCAAGATCTCTATGCCTTTGGGAGCAGGAACTTCAATGCCCGCAAGGTGCGCCTGTTATTGCGCGCGATGGCGCGTAATTTAGGGCAAAGCGTGAGTGGGAGTGCGCTTAAAAAGGATATTAAGCTTATCGATGGCGGTGAGGTTGAAGATGTCACCATCGCCGCCTATCAAGCGGCCTTTGAGCATATCTTGCTGCTTGATAATCAAGAGCCCTTTACCCAACCTGCTCAATGCAAGTTAAGGCTCAAGCGCGCGGTAAAACGCCACTTTGTCGATCCGCTGTACGCCTGTGCGCTCTTAAATTTAAACACGGATAAAATTTTGTCCTCCGAGCGGCTGTTTTCGCGTTTATTTGCCTCTTTATGCGTGCGGGACTTAAAGATCTATGCCGAGCTAATGGGCGCAGAAGTACGCCATTATTTGGATTATCAAAACAATGCCATCGATGCGGTGGTGCAACTGAAAGATGGTAGGTGGGGGGCGATCAATTTCTGTCTGCGCCAGCAGGAGTGTCTGACTGCGGCCAACAATCTCATGCGCATTAATGAAAAAATTGCCCGGAGTGGAGGACAGGCGGCTCATGCCTTTATGGTCATCTGCGCCTTTGCCACCGCCTCGTGCAAGGTCTTGCCGCAGGTGCCGGTAGTGCCGCTGTCTATGCTGGGGGCTTAAGTTAACGCTCCGCAGCTAACTTTTTGTGCGTAAAAAGCAATTTTGCTCAATAAATTGTTATTTTAAGTAGATTTATTATAAGGTAGGACTGAACTTTTAACTTATTTTTCTGCTAAAATGAGCGGTCAGATCTTTAAGCTGCGTCACAGACGCAAATTTTTATTTAGGTGACCTTTAATGAAGTTAGCTCAAGAAATTCGTGCCGGTAACGTCATTATGTTAAACGGCAACCCGATGGTCGTGCAGAAGACCGAGTACAACAAGTCCGGCCGTAATGCTGCTGTCGTTAAGATGAAGCTCAAGAATCTGCTGTCTGAGGCTGGTACTGAGACCGTGTTCCGTGCTGACGATCGCTTAGAAGACGTGATCTTAGAGCACAAGGATTGCACTTACTCTTACTTCAATGATCCGCTCTATGTGTTCATGGATGAAGAGTTCAATCAGTACGATGTCGAGAAGGACAATTTAGGCGACGTGCTCAACTACTTAGTTGATGGCATGGAAGATGTCTGCCAGGTGACCTTCTACAACGGTAAGGCGATTTCCGTTGAGCTGCCGATTACCATTGTGCGTGAAGTTGAGTACACTGAGCCGGCCGTGCGTGGCGATACCTCCGGTAAGGTAACTAAGCCTGCGCGTTTGGCTGGTACTGGCTATGAGATTCAGGTGCCGGATTTCGTCAACATTGGCGATCGCATCGAAATCGATACCCGCACCAATGAGTTTAAAAAGCGCGTCTAAACTTTTTTAAACTAAAAGGTTTTAAGGGGGTGACCTTTTTAGTCACCCCCTTAATTTTTATTAGGTGGCGCTTACTTGCCAATGCAGAAGCTTGAGAAAATCTCCCCTAAGATATCATCGGACGTTACCTTGCCGGTGATTAAGCCCAGGCTCTCTTGAGCTTGTGCCAACTCATGAGCGCATAAGACCAAGTCACCTAGCTGTAATTGCTCCTGTGCCCTTGCTACCGCCTCCATACTTGCTTGTAGGGCCGTGAGATGACGTCTGCGCGCCGAATAGACCCCCTCAAGGGGCATAATGCCCAGGGCAGAAGAGAGCTTTTGGCGCAGACCATCTAAACCTTGCTCAGATACCACCGAGATATCAAGTTGCGGCAAGTCCTTAAAGGCAGGGCTAGTTAAAGTTGCCTTAAGTTCAGCGCTGGCGGTAAGATCGGCTTTGGAGACTAAGACCATCAGCGGGATGCTCTCACCAAGTTGCGCTTTGACCTGCATAAGTGAGTCTAAGGCATCGGCGGCACTGCCCGTGCGATCGACCATTAAGAGCACTAAATCGGCCTTTTTGAGCTCAGCTATGGCACGCTTAATGCCGATAGCTTCAATTTCATCGCTGGGATTATCGCGCAGCCCTGCCGTATCGGTAATTACCGCCGGAATGCCTTGGATTTCGATATTGACGGATAAGACATCACGAGTGGTGCCGGGAATATTGGTCACAATGGCCTTATCAGCTCCAGCCAGGGCATTTAAGATGCTGGATTTACCGGCATTGGGAGCGCCGGCTAAGACTAGGCGCGCCCCTTCACTTAAGCGTACGCCCTGCTGTGCGCGCAGCAATGCGGCATTGCCATCATCCAAAAAGGCCTTAAGTTCAGATGCGGCCAAGCCAGAGTCAAAAAAGTCCTCATGCTCTTCAGGAAAATCAAGGCAGGCCTCCAAGCGCACGCGCAGCTTGGTCAAACGCTCGGTCAGGGCATTTAAACGGCTGGCAAATTGGCCTTCTAATGAGGCCAAGGCGGCACTAGCGGCCTTATCCGAGCCTGCGGCAATTAAGTCTTCTACCGCCTCGGCGGCGGTTAAGTCCATCTTGCCATTTAAAAAGGCGCGCTTGGTAAATTCGCCTGGCTCTGCCATGCGTATTTGCGGCAGAGCAAGCAAGGCCTTGAGCACTCGCTGTGGTGCTGTCATACCACCATGGCCTTGAAACTCCACCACGTCTTCACCGGTGTAGGAGTGCGGTGCTTTAAAGTAGATGACCACGCCTTCATCAAGTACGGTGCCATCGGGGGCAGTGAACTTAGAAAAATAGGCGTAACGTGGATGAGGATCTTGTATCGGGGTAAGGGTGCTTAAAGCAAGCAGGGCATCTTCACCAGATACCCTGACAATAGCCACGCCGCCGCGCCCCGGCGCGGTGGCGATGGCGGCAATCGTCTGTGGCATAAAAATTAAGCTTTCTTGGTGGCTTTAGGCTCACGCACCTGCAGACCGCGCTTTTCTAGCGAACGGTAAATGATGATTTGCTGCAAGATAGTGAAGCAGTTGGACACCACCCAGTAAATGGTAAGACCGGCCGGGAAGGTGCAGAACATGAAGGTGAAGATTAACGGCATAGCCATAAACACCTTACGCTGCATCGGATCGGTAATCGGGGTCGGCGACATCTTCTGGATGAGGAACATGGTGATACCGTACAGAATCGGGGTGACAAAGTACGGATCGTAGACCGAGAGGTCAGTAATCCAGAACACGAACGGCGCATGGCGCAGCTCGGTTGACTCCATCAGCGTCCAGTACAGGGCGATGAAGATCGGCATCTGAATGAGCAGCGGGAAGCAACCGCCTAAAGGATTGACCTTTTCGCTCTTGTACAGACGCATGGTCTCTTGACCTAACTTCTGGCGATCATCCTTATAACGCTCACGTAATTCCTGCATCTTCGGGGTCAGCAGACGCATCTTAGCCATCGAGGTGTACTGCGCCTTAGTCAGCGGGAAGAGCACGGAACGTACGATTAAGGTTAACAGAATAATGGAAAAGCCCCAGTTGCCCACAAAGCCGTGGATAAACTCCAAGATCTTAAAGAGCGGAATGGAGATGAACCATAACCAACCGTAGTCCACGGTTAAGTCAAGATTCTTGGCCACTTGTTCCATTTGATCTTGATTCTTCGGACCAATCCACATCTGGGCGTTGAAGTCTTGGCTTTGCCCGGCGGCAATAGTGGTTGGATTGGTACGAATACCGATGATGGCATCGCGACCATTTTCCGCGGAGGCTGAGTAAATTACATTTTCTGCAGCCTTACCAATCCAGGCGGAGACGAAGTAGTGCTGAATCATGGCTACCCAACCGCTCTTGGTGGCGGTCTGAATGTTTTGGCCATCAGTAGCTAAATCTACCAAGTCTTCAAAGGTATTCTTTTCATAACGGCTATCATCACTAGAGTAGGCAGAGCCACGATAAGCGCCGGCCACAAAGCCAAAGGCACCGGCATTGCTCTGCGCCTCCACGTCTACCGTCTGCTTGAGCTGCCCGTAGAAAGCCATCGATAAGTCGCGCGTGCTTTGATTGTCAATGTGATAGCTGACATCTACCACATAGCTATCGCGCTTTAAGGTATAGATCTTGGTATAAGTGACCCCGTCTTGGACAAAGCTTAAGACCGCACTCACGCTATCTTGACCGTCAATTAGTTTATAGCTGCTCTGGGCGCTGGTATAAGTCGGACGGGCCGAGGAGTCCGGACCATCACGCCCGGCCAAACCGCTTTGTGCAATATAGACGAAATTAGGCTCTTCCATCAGCAGATGGAAAGGATCAGTCTTACCCTGCTCCTGCATTACCTTCAGCAGCTTAGCGTCAACAATGTCGCCACCGTTTAAGTCGATGGTTAACTGCAGGCTATCACTTTCTAAGGTAATTAGTTTGCCAATAGAACTTGCGGCCTGAGCGTTGGTATTCATCAGTTCAGTCTGCTGAGCGGCTAATTCAGCACGGTGAGCTTCCGTTAACTTATCGTTTTCCCAAGCCCAGTAAATGAAGAGGGTCAGGATCAAGAAAAGAACGAATAATATGTTTCTTTGCTGTTCCATCGGATCAAAATTCCATGGCAATTAAAGTTAATTGTTGTAATCAGTTTTTATGGGGATTCTTGGGTACCGGATCGATGCCACCTTCATTGAGGGGGTGACAACGACAGATGCGCTTGGCGCCCAAGTAGATCCCTTTGGGCAAACCCCATTCCTGTATGGCTTCTAAGGTGTATTGCGAACAGCTTGGATAGAAACGGCAGTGCTGACCTAACAGCGGGCTTAAGACTTTTTGATATGCCCGGATCATTAAGACTGCTGATTGCCCAAGCGGCGAGAGATGATGTTCCATAAGCGGGTTAAAGCTACACTCAGCTCTTGATTACTTATTTCACCTATCTTCGGCTTGGCGATAAACACCACATCAGCTGCAGGTAGGGTTGCTTGATGCTGCCTGAATGTTTCGCGCACGACACGTTTAACACGGTTGCGCCAGACAGCACGTTTTAAAACTTTTTTGGGTACCACCAGTCCGAGCCGAGGCCTATTAACTGTATTCAGCGTGGCCAGAATAACAATTCCAGGCGCGCTGGCACGGACAGGTTTTTTAAATACCGCATCAAATTCCGCAGTCGAGAGCAACCGCCCTTGACGGGGAAAACTGTAATTAGACATTAACAGTGGTTAAGCGCTTGCGGCCCTTGGCACGACGGCGGGATAACACTTTGCGGCCGTCAGCGGTACGCATACGGACGCGGAAGCCGTGAGTGCGCTTACGCTTTAACACGTTAGGCTGAAAAGTACGTTTCATGATTTGTCCTCGTAAATACGCGGGTTTGTTTAATTTAACCTAAAGCCAGAGCGCAGCAGCATGGGCAGCGTGCAGAAAAATGTTTTTTTCTGCAAAATGCTAGTGTTGCTGAGCACTTTGCTGTAAAGCAAGGTATTTTACTCTGCAAATCTTATTATGGTCAATATATGGAGTGTGATAAAATGCCCTGATTTTCACATAGCATCATTAACGCAATCCTCAAGGTCGACTTTCATGGATTTCATTCAGCTTTGGAACGAGGCAATCAAGCAGGTAGCAGCCCGCGCGCAAGATCCGAGCGAGCAAGCTATCATTCAGCTGTTTTCCACCCAAGTTTCCTTGCAAGTGGAGCAGCACAGCATTCGTTTTCTGTGTAACTCGCTTTATATCTATAACATCTTCATTCATCATGCGGCTGCGTTCTTTGATGAGATTTCGCATCTGTTAAATAAGAGTGACTTGGGTTTTTCAGTGGAAGTGGGCAATGCCGCTCCGCGTCCTACTACGGTGACGCAGCCTCAGCCTCAGCCTTTTGCGCAACCATCCCTTAACGCCACCCCTAGCGCCAATTCTTTTGGTTTTGCCAAGGGCCCGCAGCGAACCCAAGCTCCGAGTATGACTTACAGTCAGCATGGGCAAATTGGATCTCCCAATTTACCGCCGCAGGTTTTAGAGCAAATGAGCCCGCCACCGGTGCAACTTATGCCGGATAATGGGGCGTCGCTACAGCATCGGCCACGTTTTTTGCGTAATGATGCCATTAATCCCAATAAGACCTTTGAAAACTATGTGACCGATCCGGACAACCGTCTGCTGGTGGCTACTGCCATGGCCGTGGCAGCCAATCCCGGTACCTCCAACTACAATCCTTTTTATATTTATGGTGGTTCGGGGCTTGGTAAGACGCATTTACTCTTTGCCATTGCCAATCGTATTCGCAAAGAGCGCCCAGATTGCTCGCTTATCTATATCCGCGCTGAAGAATTTATCCGTCACTATGTGGAGTCGACGGCTAAACTTAGCTCAAAGAAGAATTTTGACGATCAGTCGGTGCACTTTCAGGATATGTACACCGAAAACGATGTCTTTATTGTTGATGATATTCAAAACTTCATCAAAGGCCCGAAGTCACGCGACGCTTTCTTTGAAATTATTGCCGACTTTATCGATCGCCCCAATCGCCAGCTCATCTTAGCCTCGGATGTGGCGCCGGGTAACTTAAAGGGCTTTTCAGCCCGTTTAACCTCGCGCTTTGGCTCGGGGGTTTGCTGCGAAGTTATTCCGCCGTCTGTGGAGACGCGTGCGGCCATTATCATGAATAAGTGCAAGGAAATCGGTATTAGCCTTAATGACGATATCGTCAACTATATTGCCTCGCACATTCGCTCTAACGTGCGTGAAATTGAAGGCGCCATCAAGACCTTGTTTACGCAGTTCTCGATTACCCATGAGCTGACCTTTGAAGATTCGGTGCGCATTTTGTCCAATCTCGTCAATGCCTCCAATCAGGTCTTGAGCATGGATTCGATTAAAGAGCGTGTGGCCAAGGAATTTGAAGTGCAGGTAGCGGCGATGGAAAGTGCCGAGCGCAAGAAGACCGTGTCGATGGCCCGTTCCATGGCTATGGCGTTAATTCGCGAATTGATCCCGTCAGCCTCGCTTACCGATATTGGCCGGGCCTTTAATAAAGATCACAGCTCGGTCTATGAAGCCGTGTCGCGCGTTAAGGGCAAGATGGAGGCTGATCCTGAGCTTGCCTCCAAATATCATCGCTTGAAGCTGTCGCTTAAGAACGATTAGCGCGCATGTAGCGCGGCCTGCTACAATAACTTACCGCCTCGCCAGACTTAAGGCGAGGTGAATCGTGTGATAAGGACGCTTTTATGGAATTTTCCGCTCCGCTTGCTACATTTATTAAGCCCTTGCAGAACATCTGCGCGATCGCCAGTGTTGCCGCCGCCAATAGCGATGACATTTCACAAAATGTCGTGTTGACGGTAAAAGATGGCACTTTAACCATGCGGGCGACAAATTACCGCATTGAGTTGTCCTATACGGTGCCGGTATCCACCATCACCGATGGTGAGATTTTAGTCTTGGCCTCCAAATTACGCGATACGCTCTCCAAATTGCCGCAGAGTTCCTTAGTAAGTTTTGTCTGCCAAGATGATGGTGATGACTTAACTGCCGATTTAACCGTTTCTACCGGGCAGACTACCTATAAGATAAGAACGCGTAGCGCCGAAAATTTCCCTGATTTTGATGCCGCCCATGAGGACGTGGAGCAAGTAATCGCTATTGAACAAGGCAAGTTTCGCCGTATCATCGAGCGCTCCCTCTTCTGCATTTCGCAAGAAGAATTTCGTGAGTATCTGCGCGGCATGCGCCTGGAGGTGGAAGACGATTTACTGACGGTCTTTACTTCAGATGGCCATCGCATGGCGATGCTCGAGACCACTTTAAGTAAGCCCCTTGCCGGTAACTATGGGGTGACCTTAATTCGTCCGTGCGCAGCTGAGCTGTACAAGATTTTAGAAAATAGCGATGAGGTCATTGAGCTGTCCTTTACGAAAAATACGGTGAGCACAGTTTGCAATGGCTTTAAGCTCTCCTCTAAGCTCTTAATTTGCAATTTCCCCAATGTGCGCAGTGTGTTACCGCGGGACATCAAGTCAGCCATCACGGTCAATCGTACCGAGATGAAAAGTGAAATCTCTAAGGTGGCCGTGTTGTCATCCAAGCGTATTAACGGCGTGAACTTGGTATTTGCCGATGGCTTTTTAAACTTACGCTCGGAAAACAGCGAGCATGAAGTGGCCACCTCGCAGATGCCGATTAACTACCAAGGAACGCCGGCCGATGTGACCTTAAACGCTTCCTATGTCAATGAGGTTTTAGCGGCGATGGATTGTGAGGAGGTAGTGTTCAATTTCAGCCAACCTATCATCAATGCCTTAATTACTCCGGCCGATGAAGGCCCTGACAGTAAGCTACATACCCGCTATATCATCAGCCGCGTGGTAGTCTAAGCTTAAGTAAGACCCCTGCTACGCAGGGGTTCATTGTGGCACCCCATGTTCCTTACTAGACTGTGCATCAGGCACTTTCGTAATTTAACTTCCTTGGACTTCACTCCCGGAAGTAGCTTTAATCTCATCTCAGGACCCAATGGCAGTGGCAAGACTTCATTTTTAGAGGCTCTTTCTTATTTGGCTTTGGCTCGCTCCTTTCGTGGGGCTAATGTCAATTACTTAATTGAGCATCAGCAGCCATCCTTTGAGATTTTTGCCAAGGTCAAAGAACAAGAAGACGATTTAGTCACCCATGCCATTGGCCTTAGCCGTAGCCGCAAGACGCAAGATCTGAAAATTCGCATCGATGGCCGACCGATTAACAAGCTCTCGGACTTAGTGGCGCATATCTGCGTGCAAGTGATCCACCCGCAGGGCAGTGAGCTTATCACCGGCGGACCGGAGCTACGGCGACGTTTTATTGACTGGGGGGTCTATTACGCCATGCCGCAGTTTAAAGATCTCTTTAGTCAGTACAACAAAACACTGCGCCAGCGTAACAGTTTATTAAAGAGCAATGCCCCGGATACGCAGTTTACGGTCTGGGACGAGATATTGACTGAGCTGTCCTGTCAGATTGATGATCTGCGTGAGCAATATCTGCAAGCGCTCAATGAAATTTTATCTACTGTAGTAAATAAATTTCTTAGTGATTTTAAACTTAGTTTTCAGTTGCACAAAGGGGCGGAAAATGGCTTAGCTATGCGCTCTGCGCTGCGATCAAACCTTGAAAAAGAAAGAGTTTTAGGCTATACTCTGACCGGTTGTCACCGAGCTGATTTGAAGATAAAAACGGACTCTTTAGCAGCCGGAGCTACTCTTTCGCGCGGGCAGTTGAAATTGCTGGTATGCGCCATGCGGATGTCCCAAAGTTTGCTTTTGCACAAGCAAACGGGCCGCAGTTGCATATTTCTAATTGATGATCTGAACTCAGAGCTAGATAAACGCTCGCAGGACCTGTTGCTCGATTATTTAGAGCAGTGTCACAATCAGGTTTTCATCACCAATATCACCCCGGATCCGCTTTTTCGCGAGATGAGCAAGCAGAAATTTTTAGCATTAGAGGACGGGCAAGCCCGCTCCTCCTGATTTAGTTTTATTCTGAGGTCAAAATGCCTGCAGTTGATAATAGTTACGGTACTTCCAGCATTAAAGTCCTTCATGGCCTTGAGGCCGTGCGTAAGCGCCCGGGCATGTATATCGGCGATACGGATGATGGCTCAGGTCTGCACCATATGGTGTTTGAGGCGGTGGA
Organism: Candidatus Anaerobiospirillum merdipullorum; assembly: GCA_018883895.1. Lineage (GTDB taxonomy): Bacteria > Pseudomonadota > Gammaproteobacteria > Enterobacterales > Succinivibrionaceae > Avisuccinivibrio > Avisuccinivibrio merdipullorum. The sequence goes on along the minus strand of JAHLFG010000066.1, from coordinate 9,978 downwards.
TAACTCCATCGATGAAGCCTTAGCTGGTTTTTGTACAGAAATTACCGTGACCTTATATGCAGACGGTTCGGTCGGGGTTAAGGATAATGGCCGTGGTATTCCGGTGGATATGCACCCCGAGGAGCACAAGAGTGCCGCTGAAGTGGTAATGACGGTCTTGCACGCCGGCGGTAAGTTTGACTCCAACTCCTATACCGTATCCGGCGGCTTGCATGGCGTGGGTATTTCGGTGGTTAACGCCTTGTCGGATAAGTTAGAGCTTACCATTTGGCGTCAGGGGCACGTGTGGCGTCAGACCTACGTCAACGGTGGTAATCCGACGGCACCTTTGGCCATCATCGGTGATAGCGATGCGACTGGTACGGAAGTACGCTTTAAGCCCTCCCCGGAGATCTTCTCTAATACCACCTTTGACTATAAGTACTTAGAAAAGCGCTTGCGCGAGTTAAGCTTCTTAAACTCCGGCCTGAAGATTACGCTTACTGACGAGCGTGATGGGCAGAGCCATACCTTCCATCATGAAGGTGGCATGCTCGAGTTCGTCAAGTACTTAAATAAGGGCAAGACTCCGCTTAATCAGAAGATTTTCCACTGTGCTAAGGTCTGTGAAGGCCATATTCAGGTGGAAGTGGCTATGCAGTGGACGGATGCCTATAACGAGAGCATTTTCTGCTTTACCAATAACGTGCCGCAAAAGGATGGTGGTACGCATTTAACCGGCTTCCGGCGTGCCTTATCAAGCACCTTTAGCAATTATTTAGAAAAGGAAGGCTACGCTAAAAAGCACAAGATCTCGACTTCAGGTGACGATGCTCGTGAAGGCCTTACTGCGGTAATTTCGGTGAAGATGCCCGATCCTAAGTTCTCCTCGCAAACTAAGGATAAATTGGTCTCACAGGAGGCTTCTAGCGCCGTCAATCAAGTGATGACCGAGAAGCTCAAGGAGTTCTTAGAGGAAAATCCGCAGGATGCTGACAGCATCTGCAATAAGATTATTGAAAGTGCCCGTGTACGTGAGGCTATGCGTCGGGCGCGTGATTTGTCGCGTAAGAATGGCAAGCTTGATATCAACTCGCTGCCGGACAAATTAGCCACCTGCCGTGAAAAAGATCCTGCGCTGTGCGAGCTCTTTATCGTCGAGGGTGACTCGGCCGGTGGTTCGGCCAAGGGCGGACGTGATAGTAAGTTCCAGGCGATTTTGCCGCTACGCGGTAAGATCTTAAACGTCGAGAAGGCGCGCTTTGATCGTATGTTGCAATCGCAGCAGGTGGGTACCTTAATTACCGCCTTAGGTTGCGGCATTGGTAAGGATGAGTACGATCCGGATAAATTCCGTTACCACAAGGTCATCATCATGACCGATGCTGACGTCGACGGTGCCCATATTCGTATTTTGCTGTTGACCTTCTTCTACCGTCAAATGCCGGAGATTATTGAGCGGGGCTATGTCTATATCGCGCAGCCGCCTTTGTACCTCTATCAAAAGGGCAAGCAGAAGGTTTACGTGCAAAGCGATAAGGAAGCCTTGCAGTACCGTACTACCTTGGCCTTAGACAATGCCGCGCTGCACGTTAATGCCGATGCCGCTCCGATTCACGGTGCACCGCTCGAGCAGCTCTTTAATCACTATAACAAGGTCATTAATGCAATGCCGCATTTAACGGCAAAATTCCCAGAGGACATCATCGTTAATCTGATGTACTACCCGCTACTTAATGAAGCGGACTTTAAGGATGAGGCGAAGATTAAGCAGTGGGCAGAGGGCTTTGCCAAGACTTTACCGTCACTGCCTACCGAAGGCGTCTCCTACTTTGCGCGTGTCAAGCACGATCCGGTTGAAGATGTCTACTATCCGGTGATGGTGCACCACATTCACGGTCTTGATTATGAATTTGAGCTCACGCCGAGCTTCTTTAATTCAAGTGACTTCTATCTGCTCCATCAGATGAATCAGGAAGTGGGTGACTTGCTGGAGGAGGGGGCATATGTGCGCTCGGGCAATAAGACCTTCCCGGTGAAGAATTTCCACGAGGCCTACAATACCCTGATGAAGCAGGGCTTTGCCGGCGTCACCATTCAGCGCTACAAGGGCTTGGGTGAAATGTCGGCCGAGCAGCTGTCTGATACCACCATGAACCCGGATAGCCGCACCTTGCTCAAGGTCAGCGTCTCTGATGCCATTGAAGCTGATCGCCTGTTTAGCGAGCTCATGGGTGAGGAAGTGGAGGTGCGTAGAACCTTCATTTCCGAGAACGCTGATAAGGCTACCTTAGATATCTAACCTCCATTAGCGGGGCAGGGCTCTACCTTACGTGCCTTTAGCCCCGCAGTAAAGTTTATACATTTATATCTTCATTCTTTAGTGGCAAAGTTATCATTCTGTATTAATTAATTAAATTGTCGCATGGCTCACAAATTTAATTTTTATTTGAAATAAAAATACACAAAAGCTAAAATTTTGCTATTATTTTTTCAAATAACGACTTTTGCAAACTAAAATCACCTGTCTAAATTATTATTTAGATTAAATCATACATTTTTTTTCAAATTAAAGGCCTGGTGCAAAAGTTGTGGAGTTACTTTCAGCATATAGTTTTATCAATAATGTTTTAAAGACAAAGTACCCCTGGCTTAAAGGCACTGTAGACAAGTACTACTTTTCTCATATTGCCGATTATATCCATGATGCATATATAGCTTTTTTATGCGGTAGAAGTGGCAGACCACGCTTTAAGAGCAAAACCCGGCCGATCCGGTCAGTGACCACTAACAATTCGTCTGGAAGCAGCTTCAAGCTAGATGAAGAGAATGGTACGCTAGCGTTACCTTATCTCCGCGGTGAGCATAAGCTGAAAATTTTCTACCATCGCAAAATTCAGGGGCGTATAGTAGGCGCAAAAATTATTAGGCATGCCTGCGGCGATTACTATGTGAGTCTGTACTGTGAGTGTGATCGATCGCCTCTACCCAAAACGGGCCGAGCAGTTGGCCTGGACGCCGGCTTTAAGACGCTTATCTCATGCTCTAATGGTAAAGAGTATCCGCCACTTAAAGCTTTACGCAAATATGAGCGTAAGCTCAGCCGCCTTCAGCGGTCTATGACACGTAAGTATAAAATGGCCAAGATTAAGGCGCCAGATCAGGAGTATAAAAAGTCCAAAAATTTTTTAAAAATTAAAGCACAGTATGCTCGCTTGCATGAGCGCGTACGTTGCATGCGCAGTGATTATGCTCACAAAATTTCTACAGAGCTGATCCGTAGCTATGATACCATCGTGAGCGAGGATCTCTGTCTAGCGGGCATGAAAAAGAGTCGCCGCTTCTCCAAAAGCGTCTCTGATGCGGGGATCTGTCATCTTTATCGCATGCTGGCCTACAAAGGGGACTGGTATGGACGGACATATATAAAAGTTGGCAGATTTTTCCCGTCTAGCCAAACATGTCCGCAATGTGGCTACCAAAATCATGATCTAAAGGATCTAAAGATCAGAATCTGGACATGCCCGCAGTGCGCGGCGGTCAACGCACGCGATATTTCGGCTGCGAAGTCTATCTTAAAAGAGGGGCTTCGTATGCTCGAAGAGGCGGCACCTTAAGCCCTAGGGTGCGGAAACACCCGAAGTTAAGCCTGTGGACAGCGTACTGCGCTGGTCGAAGCAGGAAGATGCTTGAGCATTTTTCACCCACCCCCGCATTGCGCGTTTGGGAGTTAGAAGTTAAGATGCTTTAAGCAGCAAAAACTGTCGTTGTATTTGCTGCTAAGCATTTTATTTCCATGTGATCATTGTCTTTGGAAGGGCAGGGACATGGTCAACCTTATAATTTTAGTTTCCCTTATCTTCAAATTTTAAGGGGCGAAGTACTCTGCAGGGATTGCCTACAGCAACTACATTAGCTTCTATATCGTGGGTGACCACAGAACCAGCTCCGATAATGCTATTTTTGTGAATAGTGACCCCAGGGAGAATAATTGCGCCTGCGCCAATCCAGACATCGTCTTCGATAACGACCTTACGATTATACTGTGCACCGGTTGCACGAATGGTGGGATCTTCAGGGTGTGTCGCAACAGCGATAGTCACACGAGGGCCGATGAGCACATTGTTGCCGATCTCGATAAAGGTATCATCTACGGCAATGAACTCAAAGTTGATATAGACGTTATCGCCCAAGGAGATAAATTTACCGCCAAAGTTGCAGTGGAATGGAGGTTCGATGTAGCAGTTTTTGCCAACCTTGGCAAAGATCTGCTTCATCAACTCTTGGCGCTTCTCTCCCTCTTCAGGGGTGGTGGCGTTATAAGCATTGACACGAGCGACGCATCTTCTTTGCTCTGCCATGATCTCTTCATCCATGGCATTGTATAGCTTGCCGGAGTGCAGGGGGCTGAAGTCTAGCATTTAGAAACCTCTTTAAAAAAACTCTCTTAACTTTACCATTCCCCTCCTATCTTCGATGGTATAAAAGCAACTTTTTTAGCATCATAAAAAAGCAAAACCCCTATACCTTATTTTTGTGTTCCACGTGGAACACCAACGCAGGAAAACAATAAGTGTTCAAGTAGACCTGTTGTAAAGGTTACCAGTTGCCGGTAGCTCACCTAAAGATCTGCTGTGATCGCAAGAATCGCTACCTTCTATTGCAGAATGAGGAAGGTATTCTGATTCAAGGCGGCATCTTCGGCATTTACCTTGAATGCATCTAAGAAGATATCCATGTCAGCGCGCAACTTAGCAAGCTTAGAAAAGGCCTGTTCGTAACTGCATTGTTGATAGCAAGCATCTCTCCGCGACATCTGGGCAGTGTGGTGCACTAATTGTTGCTGGCCGATTCTGCAGAAATAGGATTGACCTCACATGTAACCTTTATCGGCCTTAGTGATGATATGCGACACACCTTGTAAGCGGCTGCAAAATCCTGCTCATCCGGCAATTGCTTAACTTTTTGAGTAGCCTTAACACGCTTGCCAAAATCAAATAGCGAGATCGGCTTGACTAGAAATACCGCTAGGAAGATTCGCGCTTTGGTATATGCTCTTTATGGGGGCTATTAAGCACCAAAAGACTCAGGCTCTTTGGCTTGAACCAGGTGAACGTTCCACGTGGAACATTAACGCAGGAAAAGAAAAAGGATCAAAGCGGTGCTTATAGAAAAGGTTATAGCTACTCTTAGTAGAGCGCCGAAATATTTGCAGTGGTCGAAAGAATGACAACCATCTCTTGCAGAATGAGCAAGCAATTCTACTTTAAGGCGGCATGTTTGGCATTCACAATGACTTACGCAAAGAAGTTATCTACATCTGCGTGCAACTTAGCAAGCTTAGATAAGGCCTGCTCGTAGCTGCCTTGCTGATAGCAAGGTTCGTTCTGCGATTGTAGGGCAGTGAGATGTGTTGCACTGATTGCTGATCTGTCTGCTCATGCTATAAAGCAGGATTGACCAAACTTGTAACTGATCGGCCGTAGAGAGGATATGGGACATACGCTTGTAAGTGACGGCTTAATCCTACACTTTCGGCAATTGCTTAAACTTTTGTACAGCCTTTACGCGCTTACTAAAGTCAAGTAACGAGAGCGGCTTGGCTGAGAGCACCGCCTGGAGGATTAGCGCTCTGATAAATGATGGGGGGATATTAAGCACAAAAAGACACAGCCTCTTTTGCTTGAGCAAGGTGAACGTTCCACGTGGAACATTAACGTGAGAAAAGAAAAAGAGAAATGCATGCCCTGAAGAAAGGGTAGTGGTTACTTAAGTCGAGCAACAAAATGATCGCAGTGGTCGAAAGAATGGTGTCCATCATTTGCAGAATGAGTAAGTAATTTTGCTTTAAGGAGGCATCATCGGCGTTCACCATGACCTGCTCAAAGAAGTTATCCACATCCGCGCGCAACGCGGCAAACTTAGGTAAAGACTGCTCGTAGCAATCTTGATGATAGCAAGCATTGATCTGTGGCTTCAGGGCAGTGATGGGTTGCACTTATTGCTGCTCAGCCTTCTCTTGCTGTAAAGCCGGATTGACATTACCTGCAACCTTATCGTCCTTAGAGAGGATATTCGACAAACGCTTGTAAGCAGCGCTTAAATCCTGCGCTTCCTGCAATAGCTTAACTTTATGCACAACCTTAACACGCTTGCAAAATCACGCAGCATGACAGGCTTGACCGAGAGCGCCGCTTGGAAGTTGGCGGGGATACATCGTTCTTGATGGATGCTATTAAGCACCCAAAGAAACCTCCTCTTTGCGCTCGAGTAAGGTGACGTTCCACGTGGAACAGTGCCGGAGAAACGAAAAAGGCCCCAAACGGGGCCTATGGAAAGGGTTGTGGTTACTCTTAGTAGAGTACCGAAATATCTGCAGTGGTCGAAAGAATGGCGGCCATCTTTTGCAGAATGAGTAAGCGATTCTGCTTTAAGGCGGCATCATCGACGTTCACCATGACCTGCTCAAAGAAGTTATCCACATCCGCGCGCAATTCGGCAAGCTTAGATAAAGCTTGCTCATAGCTGCCTTGCTGATAGCAAGCATCGATCTGCGGCTTCAGGGCAGTGATATGTTGCACTAATTGCTGCTCGGCCTGCTCCTGCAGTAAAGCAGGATTTACCTCTCCTGTAAGCTGATCAGCCTTAGAGAGGATATTCGATACACGCTTGTAAGCGGCGGCTAAATCCTGAGCTTCAGGTAATTGCTTAAACTTCTGTACAGCCTTTACGCGCTTGTCAAAGTCAAGTAGCGAGACCGGCTTGACCGAGAGCACTGCCTGGAAGATTTCTGCACCAATACCCTGATCTTGGTAGTAGGCCTTTAAGCGATTGAAGATATAGTCGCAGACTTGGGCGACGGTATCCTTGGACTTGACGCGCTCACCTAAGAGCTCGGCGCACTTGGCAATGACATCAACTAAGTTGAAGTTAAGCTGGTTTTCAATCGCAATGCGAATGAGACCAATGGCGGCACGGCGTAGACCATACGGATCTTTGTCGCCCTTCGGGAGCTGATTGATTCCGAAGATGGCAGTTAAGGTGACTGCCTTCTCGGCTAATGATACGGCCATCGGCACCGGAGTGGTGGGGATGGCATCACCGGCAAAGCGCGGCAGATACTGCTCGAAAATTGCCTTAGAGACGGCAGGATCTTCACCATCGAGCTCAGCATAGTGCATACCCATAATACCTTGGGTATCGGTAAACTCGGTCACCATGGTGGTGGCTAAGTCGCACTTCGCTAAATGTGCGGCGCGGCGGCACAGCTGCTCATCGGCGCCAATTAAGGAGGCGATGTAGGCGGCTACATCGGCGCACAGAGCGCTACGTTCTGCAATGGTACCAATGTCCTTTTGGTAGACGATGGTCTTCAAGCGATCGAAGAAGTACTCCAGCGAGTGCTTACGGTCGGTATTGAAGAAGAACTCAGCATCGGACAGACGCGGACGCACCACACGCTCATTACCGGCAATCAACATGCTCGGATCATCCGGGCAGATGTTGGAGACGAAGGCAAACTTCGGTAACAGCTTGCCGTCTGCGGTGTAGATCGGGAAGTACTTCTGATCGCCCTTCATGGTATAGACCAGAGCCTCAGCCGGTACTTTGAGGAAGCGTTCTTCAAAGGAGGCTAAGTAAACCTGCGGACGCTCGACTAAGGAAGTGACTTCTTCAAGCAGGGCATCGTCTAAGTCAGCCACACCGTTAATGGAGTCAGCTAACTTTTGGACCTGCTCTTTAATCATCTGCTTACGCTCTTCATAGTCGGCAATCACGGCGCCTTGGGTGCGTAACTGTTCGACGTAGGTATCAGCGTTGGTGACTTCTAAAGTCTGCTGTCCTAAGAAGCGATGACCGTGAATAGTCTTAGAAGACTCAACACCTAAGATAGTCCCCGGGATTAAATCATTACCGTAGAGCATGCACAGCGTATGTACCGGACGGACGAACTCGTCACGCTTGGCACCCCAGTGCATTAACTTCGGAATCGGCAGGGCGGCTAAAGCTTGGCGGAACAGCTCCGGGACAAGCTCCACGGTGGCGCAACCTTTCTTCTCGGTCTTAATATAGAGCCATTCGCCTTTGTCGGTCTTCAGGCGCTGTGCCTGATCCACTGTGATGCCGTGCGACTTGGCCCAGCCTTCAGCGGCTTTGGTCGGCGTGCCATCGGCAGTAAAGGCTGCCTTAACGGCAGGGCCCTTAATCTCTAAGGTCTTGTCCGGCTGCTTGTCGCTAAGCGTGGTAACAATCAAAGCTAAGCGACGCGGAGTGGCATACCACTTAATGCCCTCGTAGCTTAAATCTTCCTTTTTGAGCAGAGCGGCAAAGTTATCATGCAGAGCCTGCGCTAATTTGCGCAGGGCTTTAGGCGGCAACTCTTCAGTGCCTAATTCAAGCAATAAATTTTGTGCTGACATGGTTAGGCCTTCTCATTCTGGGCTTTGCAAAGAGGGAAGCCCAGCTCCTTGCGGGAATTGTAATAAGCTTCAGCTACGGCACGCGATAAGGTTCTAATGCGCAGAATGAAGCGCTGTCTCTCGGTTACCGAAATAGCGTGACGCGCATCTAAGAGGTTAAAGCAGTGGGCTGCTTTGAGCACGCGTTCATAGGCCGGTAAAGGAAGCGGCTTTTCTAACTTGAGCAGATTGGAGCTTTCCTGTTCCATCTGATCAAACATCTTAAAGAGGAAATCAGTATCGGCGTACTCGAAGTTATAAGCAGATTGTTCAACCTCGTTTTGGTGATAGACATCACCGTAGGTCACGTCGCCATTCTTAGTGTGGGCCCACACTAAGTCGTAGATGGAGTTCTTGCGCTGAATGTACATCGCCAGACGCTCGAGGCCATAGGTGAGCTCACCGGTGACCGGGAAGCACTCTAAGCCACCAACTTGCTGGAAGTAAGTGAACTGCGAAATTTCCATGCCGTTAAGCCATACTTCCCAACCCAAGCCCCAGGCACCTAAGGTCGGATTTTCCCAGTTGTCTTCGACAAAGCGGATATCATTTACCTTGGGGTCAAAGCCCAATTCGCGCAGTGAGCCTAAGTACAGATCCTGAATATTGTCAGGGGACGGCTTTAAGATAACCTGGAACTGATAGTAGTGCTGTAAGCGATTCGGGTTTTCGCCGTAGCGGCCGTCAGTCGGGCGGCGTGAAGGCTGCACATAAGCACAGCAAATAGGTTCAGGTCCTAAGGAACGCAGAAAAGTCATTGGGTGGGAGGTTCCGGCACCGACCTCCATGTCAAAAGGCTGCGCAATCATGCAACCCTGCCTCATCCAATAATCCTGCAAAGTGAAAATCAGACCTTGGAAGGTCTGCAGATCATAGTTGTTAGGCATTTTTAAATCCATTTAGGATGACGAAAAAATAACAAATATTTTAACAGAAAGAACCGTAGGTAGCGTTGTTTTTCCGCAGGTTAGCGCGGCTTGGCTACAGTAAGGGATCGACTGTGGAAAAAGCGCTCACGCTAAAGCTTAGGAGCTTTTTTTCTGTACCACATAGCGATGCGGATGCTCGGAGCTTGGCGTGGCAATGAGAATATGCCCAATAAATTGACAGTAAGCGGGGACGTCACGTGCGGAGACCGGATCATCGGATAAAAGTTCGACCGTATCTCCGGGCGCAATGGTGCGCATTTTGGCTTTAAGAAGCATTAAAGGTTCCGGGCAACGGAGAGTGCGGGCATCTAGCTGATAAGTTGACATGGTGCTTGAGATCCTGCATGAAACTGCTATAATATTTGGGCTTTCTTTTGCTGGCTTAGCTCAGTTGGTAGAGCACCTGTTTTGTAAACAGGGGGTCGTGAGTTCGAGACTTACAGCCAGCACCACTCCTTATTTTACCCACATTTACATACCTAACCTGCGTTTTACCTTTATTTTCTACTAGTCATTAATCGAAAGGCCTTGTGGTTTACGTGACCCATCGCCGTGCGGCTTTCTAGCGTAGCGGATCATGTTAGGAAGAGCACACGACTCATGGTAGCCCG
>JAHLFG010000011.1 GCA_018883895.1 Candidatus Anaerobiospirillum merdipullorum | reverse complement strand
GGTGAGGATGCCGATTACGAATACGTCTATGAAGATGAGGACGATACGGAAGATGATGCCCAAGGCGGCGATGCTGACGATGGGGAAGGTGAATACGTCTACGCAGATGAAGAAGCTGACGCTGCAGAAGGTAGCGCAGACAATGATGAATACGAATATGTCTATGTAGACGAGGATGAAATTTCCCCGGAGGATGAGCTGATTGATGGTGAGGAGTATGAGGAAGTTGCCCCTTCTCAAGAGTCCTCTGCCAGCGCCGAAACCGGTGCCGCCGCTACTGCTAGCACGGCCGCCGCTGTCGCAGGCGCTGCTGCTGCCGGGGCTGCTGCTACGGCACAGGAAAAAGAAGAGACCCCGGAGGAAAGACTTGCTCGCGAGAAAAAGGCCAAGCATGATCGCATCAGACGAAATCTGCGTATCTTGGCCTTAGCGGTGGCAGCTTATTACTTCGTTTCCGCCGGTTATTCCTGGTATCAAGAAAATCAGGCAGAAAATGCCAAAGAAGCATCCGCCATGGTGGATGCATCGGTCCATGCCGCGCAACTTTTTGCCGATCCGGTGGCTTTCCGCGAGCGCTTTAATGACTCTATTAACGCGCAGCGCTCTTCCCTGCCCACGGCCAATGCCAATGACAGCACCGAAGGCTTCGTGGCCGTATTATCTCCGTCCATTGAATTACGCGGTGTAATCCCGCCGGATGCGCAGGATATTGCCTATATGCAATTGCAGACCCGTTACCCCGATGCCCTGCCGCCTGAAAGCATCACGGCGTTAAGGGCCTTTGTGCTGGCCTGTGAAAATGCCACCGACCAAAAGCAGGCCGATGAGATCTTAAATGCCTTAGGTATTATCCCAACTCCGGATGCCAATGAGGCCGGCAAAGTCTTTGCCCCGACCATGGTCCAAAGCCCGGGCGTACGCTATGAGCTTTCCTTTGTCGATGATGCCATTGATGAGCTAACCATCAAGGCCTTCCCGCGCAAGTAAGTTTTAACCTCTGCCACCGTAGCGAGCGGTGGCAGAGCATGAGGCGCCACGCCTAGTAGCTTTTTCCTTCCACAGCTTAAAGCAGGTGGCGCAGATCTGCTTTAAGCGCACCATGCTAGTTAATGTTTTGTAGCACCCACCTTAAGCCTATGCCCTGTCGATATATGAAAGTTTTTAGACTTGCCTATCTGCTCAAGAAGCTTGCTTGTCGTCAGAGCTGTGCAACTTAAATCAAAGCCCAGGCATTGCTTGATTAAGTTGGTTATGGTGGTCTTTTACACCTTTAGATAAGTTTTGCCGCTTAGGTTGCAAATTGTGAATGTTATCGTACTTTATGGCCAAATAACGTTAATTTTTGTGAATTAGCGCAAATAATGTGCAGTCAAAGTCCGCAAAATTTCACATAAAACATATACTAAACACACCCTCTTTTTCACAAAAATTCACAGGAGTGTGTTATGTCTAAGTCATCCCTCTTTTTAGCTGCCGCCTTTGCCGCAGCCACCTGTTGTAGTGCCCAGGCCGCGACTTACCCCAATCAAGAAAGCGGAGTGTTTACGGTACCAAGCTTTACCTTCCACACCGGTGAAACCTTAGAAAACTTTAACTTGGGTTATACCGTTCTAGGTAATCGCGCCGGTGAACCGGTCCTTATTTTACATGGCACCAATGGAGGCTCGGCGGCAATGTTAGCCGATGGCTTTGCCGGGGAGTTATTTGGCCCGGGGCAACCTCTGGATGCCGATAAGTACTTCATTATTATTCCGGATGCCATTGGTACCGGGAAATCCTCTAAGCCCTCTGACGGACTGAAGGCATCATTCCCGCACTACAATTACGCCGATATGGTTTTAGGCCAATATCGTCTGGTCACCGAAGGTTTTGGGGTTAAGCACTTACGCCTTATCGTTGGTAACTCGATGGGCGGCATGCAAACTTGGTTGTGGACGGGCACCTATCCTGATTTCATGGATGCCGCCATGCCGTTAGCTTCCCTGCCGCAACCGATGTCTGGCCGCAATTGGATGACCCGGCGCATGATCATTGATCTGATTACCGGCGATCCGGAATATCAAGATGGCAATTACACCACGCAACCGAAAATGGCGGCCATTGCCAATACCTTCTACAATTTGGCCACCAACGGCGGAACACTCCATTTGTATAAATTAGGTCCCGACGGTAAGAGTGCTGATGCCTATGTCGATAAACAATTGGCCGCACCGTTTAAAAAGGATGCCAATGACACTTTGTATCAATGGGCTTCCTCAAAAGATTATGATCCGACCGCCGGCATCAGTAAGATTGGCGCACAAGTGGTAGCGATTAACTCTGCCGATGATGAGCGCAATCCTCAGATCTTCGGTGCCTTAGAAAAAGCCGCCGCACAAAATAAAAACATTTCCTTCTATATCATTCCGGAAAGTGCGGAAACGGTTGGACACGGTACCACCATGCAGGCCAAGTATTGGAAGCAGGAATTGGTAAAACTCTTAGAGCGTGCACCGCATCGTAAGATTGAGGAGTAACGAGCCCAAGTTTTATAATTTGCACAAGCTAAGGAGTAGGCAAAGGCAGCATACGCGCAAGCTACACGTCTTTTGACAGCTAGCCGCATTTGCTGCCTTTCCACATTCTGCCGCCCGGCACTTGCCAAGAGGATACTACAGAGCGCTTGAGCACAATTAACGGCGCTCAAAGCTGTAGCCTTGGCACATACCAAAACACCTGTAATGCGCCTTAAGCGTTGACTGCCACGCGCCACGCTAGCCACAAATTTACAGCGTAAGCGTAAGGTGGTTGAACAAGGTGAGGGGCATTACTTTTTTGTGAGACATCAAGATGCAATGGACTGACGGTAAAACTCGCTGCCACTGGGCCAATCCTGCCAACCCTACCTATGTGCACTATCACGACGCGGAATGGGGCCGCCCGTCGCATGATGATGGGCACCTCTTTGAGATGCTTATTTTAGAAAACTTTCAGGCGGGCCTGTCATGGGAGTGCATCTTAAATAAACGCGAAGCCTTTCGCCGCGCCTTTGATAACTTTGCGGTGCACAAGGTGGCTGCCTATGATGAGGCCAAAGTGGCAACCTTGCTTACCGATCCCGGGATTATCCGTAACCGCCTTAAAATCCGGGCGGCCATCACCAATGCCCAAGTCTTTTTACAGATAGTGCAGCAATGGGGCAGCTTTGCGCGTTATTTATGGCATTGGACCGAGGGCAAGATTATTTATGAAGTAGGACCCGTAAGCTCGCCGCTTTCCGATACCATCTCGCAAGATTTGCGTAAACGGGGCATGAAGTTTGTCGGCACCGTCACCATCTATGCCTATTTGCAGGCCGTAGGCGTAATCAACGGCCATGCTCAGGAATGCTATCTCTTTGCCGGCGGCGCCTAAGGTTTTTTATTACACATTTAGCAGAGAATTGTATGCAAGAAGGCTTTCTGCACGCCGATTTGCTCACAATTACAAAAGAAGCTTAATCAGGCGCAAAAATTGTTGTTACAATGCACACAAATTGTGCCTGTAGGCTCTACCTAGGTTCGGCGCACACTAACTTAACAAAGGATACAGCAATGGTTCTAAAAGTAGGATTGATGGGTGCTGGTGCAATTGCCGGCACCATGGCTCGTACCATTAACGGTTTAAAGCATCCTGAAATCTCTTTATATGCTATCGCTTCGCGCTCACAGGAAAAGGCCGATGCCTTTGCTCGCGAGTACAAAGTTCCGCATGCTTTTGGTTCATATGAGGCTATGCTCAATGATCCGGAAGTCAACCTCATCTATATTGCCACTCCGCATTCCGAGCACTATAGCAATATCAAGCTTTGTCTTGCTCACAAAAAGGCAATGCTGGTAGAAAAAAGCTTTACTGCCAATGCCGAACAAGCTAAGGAAGTACTCGCGCAAGCAGCAAACGAACAGGTCTTCATCACCGAAGCCATTTGGACGCGCTATATGCCCTCGCGCAAAATCATTAGCGAAATCTTGGCGCGTGGGGAATTAGGTGAAGTACGGGCTATTCAGGCCAACTTAAGCTACCCCATCAGCAATAAGCCGCGCATTGTCGAGCCGTCTTTGGCCGGTGGTGCCCTGCTTGATCTGGGTGTTTACCCGATTAACTTTGCCATGATGTTCTTTGGCCATGATTTGTCCGCCGTCAATGGCATTTGTGTCAAGGGTCCTTCCGGGGTAGATATGATTGATAATATCGCCCTCACCTTTGCCGATGGCAAATTTGCCTCCTTAATGGCCAATGCCTGCAGCCCTTCTGATCGTATGGGTTATATCTACGGTGAAACCGGCTATCTGGCTATCACCAATATCAATAACCCCGAAAAGGTAGAGCTCTTTAACAAAAACCACGAGTTGGTCAAAACCTATCCGTTGCCGGCACAGGTAACCGGTTATGAATATGAGGTGCTTGCCTGCTTAAATGCCCTCAAGCACGGACGTCTCTCGTGCACGGAGATGAGCCATCAGGAAACCATCGAAGTCATGGAAGTGATGGATAAGTTACGTAAGCAATGGGAAATTGTCTATCCCTTTGAAAAAGGCTCGACCTCAAGCTTATTGCAACGCGTCAAGCAACATTTAAGCTAAAACGCATCATGTAGCCACCCCCGCCTGATACGGGGGTGTTGATATACGCTTACTCCTCTCCTTAATGGTGCCCTAGAGCACAAAAGCTGTGCCGTCCTGCCTTAATAGCGCGCAGTAAATTGCAAAACTGCAATTTTTTGCAGGCAAAAATTTAAATAAGTACAGTATAAGAGCGCGATTTTTACCCAAATATTTAATTTTCTTTGATTAATAAGAAAATAATGTTTTTGACAAAGTTCACGTTTTTCACCTAAACTAAGACAAAAAGCAGCAAATTAATGGTATGTCAGGAGTTCGCATGCAAGATTTTGCGCTCGAGGA
>JAHLFG010000065.1 GCA_018883895.1 Candidatus Anaerobiospirillum merdipullorum | reverse complement strand
TGGTGTTGCTCTATGCTCCAGTAATCTAAGATGGAATACAAAATTTGGTCAGCGTTTGCTTCGGTCCGCTCTAAAGAGCTGATGTAATAGCGTGAGTTTGAAGTTGTGCGCGTGACGGTGCCGTTTATCAGATAAGTGCTTTCTTTGATGTAATGAACTAAGGTTGCCACACCTTTATGCTCGTTCTTGATACGCTTATCAAGCTTCGATGCCGCTAAGATGTTGATCGTGGTTTGATCGATACGGCCATGTCCCTTTTCGACGTGTTAGCAAGATACTATATCTGACTTATCGCCTTTAGCGTATTCGCGCTTAAAGATGGCGGTAATATGATTGAGTAGCTCCTTGTTGCCGGCATTATTTTTGATGTTAAAGAGAAAATCTCCGCCACTTTTTAAAATGGCATTACTGACTTTAGCTGAGGTGTTCAGTGCGTCAGCATAAAAAATGCCGTCAGCTACGCCAAGCTGGGGCAACATTTCAATGAAGGCATCAGCCTCATTATTTTTCTTGGTAACCGTCTTACAGGAGATTACCTGATTGCTCGTACAGTTAAAGGCAGTATCGCCTCTAGCTACTTTACAGCGTGGCGATGGCTCGCCACGGCAGAAAGATTCGGTCACTTCCTGACCATCAAAGCCTATAGTAGGTCGCATGGTGTGCGCAGGATCTTCACGCAGCTCTGCGCTCTTTAATAACTGCTCTAATATCTGTTTATGAGGCTTAAAATATTTTATGAGTAGCTCGTTGATTTCATCAGCAGACAGAAGCCGCATAGCCCTTTTAATTGCATTTGCCGAAAGCATATGTAAAGGCCCAGGAATGCCATCAATCACCGCTACAAGCTCTAAATAATGTTTTTTGTAAAAGTTAGCGATTTGCTCACTGGTGTTATTGCCGCGTAACTTGGCAAACAGAATGACCATTACGACCACATCAACCGGGTAAATAATGTGCACGGCATCTTTACGTTTAGCGGTGAGTGTATTTCGCACGGCCTGTAAGGAAAGCGCAATTGCGTTAATCACCGTGCCATCTAAAGCAGCGTAGAAACCTCTAACATTGTGTACTAAGGTCAAGAATTTGTAACGGATCCAGCGATTTTCTGGAATATCAGCAGGACAATATAGCTTTACGTACTGCTCGGCATAATCCTCAAAGACAGCGGGATCAATGATTCTGCGCTTGCATTGATTAGCAAGCTGCTGCAGTCCTAAAGAAACCTCAAATGCCATAGAGAAATCAAACCATGCAAGAAAGTTAAACTTCCATGATTTGATCATTTTTATCCAAGAAAGTCGATCTTTGTATAATTAATTTGGTCCATACCTCACAAAATTAAATAAAAGCTCGAATAAGCAGTTAGAGAAAACAAGTAAAGGCTTTATTGACTCAATTATTAAAGTTAAAGAACTTGCTCATGGCAGACATAAGCTGATTTAGCTTAACCCGGCGCAATCAAAAGTGTGATTTCGATGATTTACGGGGTCACACCATAATCTTTGTAGCATATTCTAGATAAAAGTAATTGATTTTTATGTAGAATTTTATCTGTTTGCTGCGTAAACCCTGCATGCTGCGCGCAAGCTTATTCTTTTTCCTTGGGGGTAAGCTCACGCAAGAGGGTAATTAACTCCGCAGGAGACATCTGATTGAGTCCATGGCGACAGGCATTTTCTAAGGCCATGCTGATAAAGGAGGTACGAGAGAGCCCATGCTCACGGGCTTGCTTATTGACCTTTTCTAGCAGTTGCGGCGAAATGGTGATGGTGATTTGAATTTTTTTGAGCGCTGGATCGACGGGACGACGCCCGCGGTGAGGTTTTTCTACTTGAGGCGTTTGCTCTGACGGTGCACGCTCAGCTTCCATTTTTATCCATCCACATTTTTATTATTTTTTCTAAGTCTAGCATAATTAAGCACTTCTCTTGAGTCTTAGATGATAAACATTGGCAAAAAGTTGCTGTTTTATGTGAGCTAGCGCAGATACAGTGCGGCGCTTTTGTAGCAAGATAGGGCAGGGTAAGGTGTAGGGAGTGTTTTAGTTAATTTTTTTAGTCAATTAGATCACACTTTGCACTTTTGCCTCTGGGCAGTCGAAAACTTGTATACTAGAATACAGTTAATGGCAGATTGTTATGCAATCAAGCCTCAATCAATCACACAGACGCCGCAGTCGCCCGTCTTCAGAGGAGAACTTACATCATGATGCATATGACTATGCGCTGGTACGGCCCAGACATGGATTCCATTACTTTAAAGCAGATTAAGCAGGTCCCGGGCATGGAGGGTGTGATCACCGCTCTGCATGAAATCCCGGCCGGTGAGCCGTGGCCTGAGGAAAAGGTCCGTGAGCGCAAAGCTATTGTGGAAAAGGCCGGTCTCAAGCTGATGGGTATTGAAAGTATTAATGTACACGAGGATATTAAGCGTGGTTCTAATACCCGTGACATGTACATTGATAACTACATTAAGTCCTTAGAGGCGGTAGGCAAGAATGATATTCACTTAGTGTGCTATAACTTCATGCCGGTTTTCGACTGGACCCGTACCGATCTGGCTTTGCCGTTACCTGATGGCTCCACTGCTTTGGCCTATGATGGCAAGACCATTGAAGGCCTGTCTCCGGAGCAAATGTTTGACCGCATTGCTGACAATTCCAACGGCTTTGAGATGCCGGGCTGGGAGTTAAATCGTCGTGATGAAATCACCGCGCAGATTAAGAGCTTCCAAGGCATGAAGGATGACGAGTTACGCGCTAACTTCAAGTACTTCATCGATGCCATTATGCCGACTTGCCAGAAATACAACATTAAGATGGGCGTGCACCCGGACGATCCGTCCTATGATTTATTCGGTATTCCGCGTATCACCAAGTGCGAAGATGACTTAGTGAAGATTGCACAAATGAATCCGTGCAAGTTACACGGCTTTAGCCTGTGCACCGGCTCTTTAGGCTCCAACCCGGCCAACAATCTGCCGAAGATCATTCGCAATCCGATTATTGGTGAGCGTATTCATTTTGCGCATGTGCGTAATGTGCTCTTTACCGGCGATCATCAGTTCCATGAGAGCTCGCATGTGTCCCACACCGGCTCGCTTGATCTCTATGAGATTATGAAGGCCTTAGTGGAAGTAGGCTTTAACGGCCTCATTCGTCCGGATCATGGCCGTGAGATTTGGGATGAGAAGGCTCGTCCGGGCTATGGCCTGTATGACCGCGCCTTAGGTTCCAATTACTTAATTGGCCTGGAGGAAGCTATCCGCAAGAGCAAGGGCATGCCTTATCCGGATAACATCAATTCCGTCACTGCGCCGTACGCAGACTAAAGTAAAAAGTGCCGGGCTCAAATGCGTAATTTGGGCCCGTGACGCAAGTAAACAGCACAAAAAAGAGGATAGCTTCATGTTAAGCGTAACTTTAGAAGGGATTACTGCCCATAAGGCAGAATTTGAGCAGGCTGGCGTCGAGCTGCCGCGCTATGACGTGGCCAAAGTACAGGCAGAGACCGCGGCTCATCCGGTATGGGTACACTGCGGTGCCGGTAATATTTTCCGTGGCTTCGTGGCTTCATTACAGCAAGACTTATTAAATCAAGGTTTGCAGACTTCAGGTATTCAGACCGTGTCCTGCTATGACGGCGCGATTATTGATGAAGTGTATAAGCCGCATGATCACTTAACCATGGAAGTGACCTTACTTCCCGATAAGAGCGTTAAATTACGCGTTATCGGCTCGGTTACCGATGGCTTAAAGTTAAATGGTTCAGCCCCGGCAGATGAGGCCAAGGCACGAGAGATTTTCCGTAGCCCATCACTGCAGATGTTCTCCTATACCATTACCGAAAAAGGCTATGCGTTGCGCGGCATTGATGGGGAATTTACCGCTCAGGTCAAGGACGATATGGCAAATGGTCCGGATAAGTGCCGTCATGCGATGGCACAGACGACCGCTTTACTCTTTGAGCGCTTTAAGGCCGGTGCCTACCCCATTGCCGTGGTATCGATGGATAATTGCTCGCACAATGGCGATAAGGTCAAAGATGCGGTCTTAACCATCGCTAAGGCCTGGCAGGAAAAGGGTTTTGTGGGGGCAGATTTCATGGCTTATCTTACCGATGGTAAGAAGGTCTCTTTCCCGTGCACGATGATTGATAAGATAACTCCGCGCCCGGATCCGGAAATTGCCGCTTTGTTAAAAGAAAAGGGCATTGACGGTATGGATCCGTTAAAGACCGCCCGTGGCTCGTTCATTGCGCCCTTTGTCAACGCTGAAAAGCCGCAGTATCTGGTAGTTGAGGATGATTTCCCCAATGGCCGTCCGCCTCTGGAGAAGGCAGGGGTACTCTTTACCACCAAGGATGGCGTTGATCTGTGCGAGCGTATGAAGGTGACCACCTGCTTAAATCCGCTCCACACGGCTTTGGCCGTCTATGGCTGTGTGCTTGGCTATGAGCGCATTAGTGCCGAGATGGATGATGCCGATTTAGTTAAGCTTGTCAAAAAGTTAGGCTATGACGAGGGTCTGCCGGTAGTGGATGATCCTAAGATCTTAAGCCCTAAGGCCTTCTTAACTGAAGTGATTGAAGAGCGTCTGACCAATAAGTGTCTGCCGGATTCCCCGCAACGTATTGCCACCGATACTTCACAAAAGGTTCCGGTGCGTTTTGGTGAGACTTTAAAGAATTACCACAAGAAGGGCTTAGATGCCTCGCAGTTAGTGGCGCTACCTTTGGCCATCGCCGGTTGGATCCGTTACCTTCTGGCCATCGATGATAAGGGTCAGCCGTTTACTCCGTCAGATGATCCTTTACTTGCCGATTTGCAGCAAAAGCTTGCCGCCGTCAAGTTTGGCGATCCGTCTTCGGTGGGGGATAATCTGCAACCTATCTTAAAGAATGCCACCCTCTTTGGTGTGGATCTGTATGCGGTAGGTTTGGGCAAGAAGATTGAAGGCCTGGTAGGTGAGATGATCGCAGGCCCGGGAGCCGTACGCGCTACTTTACAAAAGTATTTATAAGCGCCAAGCTTCATTAAAGTCCAAAGGCAGGATGAGATTTCATCCTGCCTGTTGAAAAAAGCTTATTTAACTTAGTGTCGCAACTTGCTTTTGGTGTTTAGTTAAATTAGTTTGTAGTGGTAGTTTTCAATTTTCATAAGGATAAAGCATGGAACGATCTCCTATCACCCTTCGTCAATTAACTCTTACCCATGATCGTTCCATTGGATTGCAAATTTATGAGTTCTTGCGTAGCGAAATTACCAAGACCCATATTAAACCTGGCGCGGTACTATCAGAAAATAAACTCTCCGAGCACTTTCAGGTTTCACGCATGCCGGTACGTGAGGCTTTAATGCGTTTACGTCAAGATGGCTTGGTGGACGTCCTGCCACAGCGCGGTAGTGTGGTGGAAAAAATCTCGGTGTCAAACTTACGCCAAATCTGCTTTATTCGTACCGCCATTGAAACGGCAGCCTTACGTCATGGCGCAAAGCTTGATCCTAAGACTTTTGCATCGGTGGTCGACAATCTTAATGACAATATTGCAAGACAACATGCTCTAGAGCACAGTGAAAATGTAAGTGAGCTCTTTTTGGATTTAGATGATGCTTTTCATGCCTTAATTTGTAATCTGTCAGGCTGTCCATTGAGTTGGAATACCGTACAAAGTATAAAGGGGCAGATGGATAGAATTCGCTATTTATCGCAAGGTAAGGTCTCGCCCATTGAGCAATTGATTGCCGAGCATGAGCAGATTAAAGATTTAATTGTGGCGCGGAACTTTGAGCGGGCGGCCTTGCTGTTAGAGCATCATTTGGCCGAAATCATGAGCACTTATATCCCCATTCGCCATGACAATGCGCAATGGTTTTTACAAGAGGAGGCCGATCTGCCAGCCTAAACATAAACCACGAGGCAGAGCGCAAAGTTTTAATCTTTGTGATGCATCTTCTCGCAGTGGTTGCGCGCAAAGAGAAAATCTACTCCCACTGTCGGCTCATAATGAGCGGTGCCGGGTTTGTCATCAATATCCTGCGGTTTATTGTCCGGAGTATTGATGACTGCCGGAGTCTCGGCGGCAATGAGGGGGCTTAAGGGCAGATCTAATTTTAAAGCTGCGGTAAGTTCGGCAAAATTGCGCATAGGCAAAGAGGCATCGAAGCCAAAGATGGCCAGAAGCTTGCGCACCGTTAAATGATTACTATCCTCACCATACAGGCCAAAAGCCTTATTAACCTTCACATAACCGGCATTTTGCTCATTACTAAGGCGCAAGGTTGTGCCGTTATTGAGCAAAGCAAATAAAGGCTCCTTGGATATCTTGTAGCCGGCATCCTGAACGCGCTGAATAAAGAGACGGCGCAATAAGTAGGCCAGACTCTTGATGACTACCTTGGGATTAGGTGAATGTTTGACCGCCTGCGACTTATTTTTAATTAAATCCTTGACGCGGTTATTGATAAAGGGCACAAACTCGGGCTCTATGGTCTGCATGATCGGCAAGGCTAATTGAATATTAGCTTCGGTGGCGCAACTAAAATCAAAAAGGCAGCGTCTTTTGTCAAGGTTTACCAAATCAAGTGGCTCATTGAGCTTGCGCTCAATATTAAAATAGCATATGGCAAACAGGAGGCGGTCTAAAGAGAAAGGTAGCTTATGGCCGGTAGCGATGCTTGCAAAGTAACTGTGCAAGCCCAGATCACAATACACCTTGCGATAAACTGCGGTGCCGTAATTTAATTCTTTATATAAAGAATTTACCGTACGGGCAGGCGCACGTGCTTTGATGCTGTGACCGGCATTCGAATTAGCCATAGCTTCAACCTTATGTAAATGTTATATATCCTATAATTACTATCATTTTAGTGAAAAATGATATTTCATTCAAACGATCGCGCTTTACAGATGTTGACTGCTTCACATATTGCGCGCCCTTTTCGTCTTTAAACTTACCGGAAAACACCCGTCGGGGGTTTTAAAAAATTAGAGATAATATTAACTAAGCTAGGAAGGATAAATTAGGTAAACCGTAGCCGCCAGCGGCTACGGTAAAACTTGCCCTTAGATCTCGTGGGCAAAGGTTGCGGCGCGACCAATATAGGTGGCCGGAGTTAATTTACGTAGCTGTGCTTTGGCCTCTTCAGGGATGTCTAAGGTCTCGATGAAGTTTAACATCGTCTCCTTGGTGACGGTGTGGCCGCGCGTGAGCTCCTTTAATTTTTCATACGGATTGGCGATGCCATAGCGACGCATCACGGTCTGATACGGCTCGGCTAAGACTTCCCAATTGTTGTCAAGCTCTTGGGCAGTATGTACCGGGTTGGCTTGCAGCTTGGCCATGCCCTTTAAGGTTGAACGCCAGGCGAGGATGGAATAACCGCAGGCGACACCTAAGTTACGCAGCACCGTAGAGTCGGTTAAGTCACGCTGGAAGCGGGAAATCGGTAACTTGGCAGCTAGGTGGGCAAAAATAGCGTTGGCCAGACCTAAATTGCCTTCTGAGTTTTCAAAGTCAATCGGATTGACCTTATGCGGCATCGTCGAAGAGCCAATTTCACCGGCTACGGTCTTTTGCGTGAAGGTGCCATAGGAGATATAGCCCCAAATATCACGGTCAAAGTCGATGATGATGGTGTTAAAGCGTTGCAGGGCATTAAAGAGCTCGGCAATGTAATCATGCGGCTCAATTTGCGTGGTATACGGGTTGAAGGTCAGGCCTAAGCTCTCTTCAAATTGCTTGGAGAAAGCCACCCAATCGATATCGGGGTAGGCAGACAGATGGGCATTGTAATTACCCACCGCACCATTAATCTTGCCTAAGATCTCGACCTTGGCCACTTGATCACGCTGCCTGCGCAGACGGTAGACCACATTAGCCATTTCCTTACCTAAGGTAGTAGGCGAGGCCGGCTGACCATGAGTACGGGCCAATAAAGGCAGATCAGCATACTGATGGGCAAGCTCGGTAATCTTATCGATAATGCTGTCCATGATGGGCAGTAAGACTTCCTCACGGGCAGTCTTGAGCATTAAGGCGTGGGAGTTATTGTTAATGTCCTCAGAGGTGCAGGCAAAGTGAATGAACTCGCGGGCAGCTTCTAACTCTGCATTGCCCATGACCTTATCTTTAAGGAAGTATTCCACCGCCTTGACGTCATGATTGGTCACCGCTTCGCGGGCCTTGATATCACGAGCATCGTCGAGAGAAAAATTGGCGATGATGCCATCGATAAAGGCAATGGTTTCAGCACTAAAAGGTTTGACCTCAGGGATTTGCGGGCAGGCGGCCAATTGTTTGAGCCAGGTCAGCTCAACCTGTACGCGAAAACGCATCAGGCCATATTCAGAGAAAATGGAGCGCAACTCGGCAGTTTTAGCGGCATAGCGACCGTCTAACGGGGAGATGGCAGTTAATTCACAAAGTTCCATGGATGTAAGTCCTCGTAATTAAGAATGGTTGGTTCCGGCTGCGTTGCGCGCCTGTTGCACAATCGCCTTGCGGCGGAAAAATAAATAGCGCCGTCTGCCGCCTAATTGTCGCCACAGCACGCACGAGCGGATGCCGGATAAAAGCAACGAGCGGATCATTTCTTGATTTTCCACGCGACTTAAATAAGTCTCTTCACCGTAGATCATCAGACGGGGAAAATTGGGGGAGATGAGCGATTGATAGAGCTCGGAGAAATCATGTAGACAATCTTGGCTTAAGACAATTTCAGGCTTTCCGGATTCATAGTCAGGATAGCGGCCTAAAATAGAAGTGCGCAGACTATCAATATCGCGGCCTAATTTGTCAAAAATGGCATTATTGCGCTCAATGGTAAGCTCTAGCCCCATTACCTTAAAGGCATCCTTGGTGATTTCAATGGTTTCCGCGCTTTTATCCCCGGCCTGCGAGCTAAAGGATGCGGCTAATTGGCGATAACCGACTAAGAGCTGATTGGACGGGTAAATATCCTCACAGCTTTGCGGATTGGTAATAATTAAACCACGGATGACCGCGGCTGTGGCATAAGGATCCACATAACCGGTGCGGGCAACACGATGAATTTGGGTACAGGCCTGAAACAGGGCCGCTAAGGCTAAAGTTTCGTTTACCACTGAGCTCATGGGCAATCTCGGTTTTCTTAAAGGTTAGTCAATGCTACGAAATGTCTTATCTATTATAGCGCCGCCTAGGCATTCATCACCCTGATAAAACACCGCCGATTGACCTGCCGCCGCCGCTAAGACCGGACGGTCAAAAATGGCCATTAAGTTCCCGTCTTTTTCACACAGGATGCAGGATGCATCCGGGGCGCGATAACGCACCTTACAGGTACAGCTAAGCGGCAATTGAGGCAGTCCGTGTAAGAAAGTAGGCTTAATTAAGCTTACGGCTTTAAAGTAGAGCTCGGCGCTGTCATGTCCTTGCGCGACAATTAATTGATTACGCGCTACATCCTTGGCCACTACATACCACGCCTCCCCTGAGCCTTCCTTTTGGCCGCCAATATGCAAGCCCTTACGCTGCCCAATGGTGGCAAACATCAGCCCGTCGTGCTTGCCAATCACCTTACCGTCGGTGGTGACAATATCCCCGGGCTTTGCCGGTAAGTAGCGCTCTAAAAACTCATGAAAGCGCTTTTCGCCAATAAAGCAAATGCCAGTACTATCTTTCTTACGCGCGGTGGGCAGGCCAAATTGGGAGGCCAATTCCCGTACCTGCGGCTTTAATAAGTGGCCTACCGGAAAGAGTACCCGCGGCAGCACGTCACCATCAATGGCATGAAGGAAATAGCTTTGATCTTTATTGGGATCAAGGCCGCGCAGCAGATGGGTAATACCATCAGGAGCGTCAAAAGAGCGTAGCGCATAATGCCCCGTGGCAATGAAGTCCGCCTGTAAAATCTTGATGGCATAGTCAAAGAAGGCCTTAAATTTAATTTCCTTATTGCACAAAATATCGGGGTTTGGGGTGCGCCCGGCGGCATATTCTTCTAAAAAGTGCTCAAATACGCGATCCCAATATTCGGCGGCAAAGTTAATGGTCTTTAATTCAATGCCTAAGATATCGCATACCGCTTGTGCGTCCTTTCTATCTTCGGCGGCGGCACATACGGTATCGGTGTCATCTTCCTCCCAATTTTTCATAAAGAGGGCGGTGACCTGCATGCCCGCTTGCTTTAATAAAGCAGCACTGACCGAGGAATCTACGCCGCCTGACAGGCCTAAAACCACATGCTTGCCTTTAAGCTTTTCATAGGGAATTGCGTAGTCAAAAGCACTCATTAAAGCATCCTTCCTTTAGGGCTTTAAGTTAGTAATCAGAGTTAAGGGATAACGCTTGCCGGCTAAATAATCATCCATACACATGCCAACTAAGCGCGTGCGCCACTTATCTTTATGGGCGTAGATTTCATCGGCACTATACCAAGCTACCTGCAAAATCTCACCATCCGGATCGGCGGCGTGCAGGGTTTGTGGCACTTCATCTAAGGTCGCGGCAAAGCAGAAACGATAGATGGTTTCATAGTCTTTGACATAATCGTAAATGCCGGTTAAAGCGGTTAAATGTAGCTTACATCCGGTCTCTTCATGACCTTCGCGCAAGGCGGCAGCTAAGATCCCTTCTTTGGCATCGATGTGGCCTGATGGCATGCCAAAGACCTTACGGCCATACTCATCTAACTCTTCGACCATTAAAAAACGCCCGGCATGCTCAATGATTAAAGCCACCGTGGCATAGGGCTTAAAACGCTCACTCATGATTCATCTCCTGTAGAAGCGTAATTTTAGCATTTGATCCTGCTAAAATGCGGGAAAGATCACAGATTTTGCCGCTAACTTAAGCGGCCTACATAAAGGAAATAAGCGATGTCTTTTCAAAGTAAAGTACAAATCCCTGCCGATGGGCAAATGATTAGTCTTAAAGCTGACGGCACGCTGTCTGTGCCTGCGCAACCGATTATCCCCTTTATTCGCGGTGACGGTATTGGCGCAGATATCACCCCGGTCATGCGCGCGGTGGTGGATGCGGCAGTGGAAGCGGCCTATGGTAAGGAGCGTTGCCTTAAGTGGATGGAAATCTTTGCCGGCGGACGCAGTGTCGAGGCCTATGGCGCTGATGTGTGGCTCCCCGAGGAGACCTATGACTTTATTAAACATTGTCATGTGGCCATTAAGGGTCCGTTGATGACTCCGGTAGGTGGTGGCATCCGTTCGCTTAACGTCAGCTTGCGCCAGCGCCTTGATCTCTATGTTTGCCTACGTCCCGTACGTTACTTTAAGGGCGTCCCGAGCCCGGTAAAGCACCCGGAGCTTACCGATACGGTGATTTTCCGCGAGAATACCGAGGATATTTACGCTGGTATTGAATGGCCGGCCGATAGCGCGGAGGCGACGCGCGTCATTTCCTTTATCGAACATGAGATGGGAGTGCATAAGATTCGCTTTACTGAGCATTGTGGCATTGGCGTCAAGCCGGTTTCTCGTCAGGGCTCAGAGCGTCTTATCAAGGCGGCTTTTGATTATGCCATTGCGCAGGACCGTAAGTCGGTGACCATTGTGCATAAGGGCAATATTATGAAGTTTACCGAAGGGGCCTTTAAGCAATATGGTTATGACTTAGCTGCACGTGAATATGGTAGCTTTAAGGATGATAAGGGGCGCACCTGGTTTAAAAACCCGCGTACCGGACGCTTAATTGAGTTAAAGGACGTGATTGCCGACGCCTTCTTGCAAAATATTCTGCTCTATCCTGCAGACTATGATGTGGTGGCCGCCTGCAATTTAAATGGCGACTATATCTCCGATGCCTTAGCGGCAATTGTTGGTGGTATCGGCATTGCCCCGGGAGCTAATATTGGAGCTGAGTGTGCGGTCTTTGAAGCCACTCACGGTACGGCTCCGACCATTGCCGGCAAGGGCCTGGCCAACCCCGGCTCCATTATCTTGTCCGCTGAAATGATGCTACGTCATATCGGCTGGAATGAGGCGGCTGACCTTATCATTAAGGCCATGGAGCAGGCTATTAGTACCCAACGCGTAACCCATGATTTTGCCCAACAGTTACCCGGTGCCACCGAGTTAACGACCGCACAGTTTGGGCAGGAATTAATTGCCGCAATGCGCGCTTAAAGCGCCATAATGCTGGTAAAATCGCCCGCAACTTTAATGTCAAGTGCGGGCGATTTTATTGGTTTTGTGGTAGTAGGGGAGGCTGAGCTTAGCGTGCTCTGAAGGTAATGCGTCCCTTGGTCAGATCATAGGGAGTGATCTGCACCGTTACCTTGTCACCGGTAAGAATACGAATGTAGTTCTTACGCATCTTGCCGGAAATATGTGCCATCACAATGTGGCCGTTTTCTAATTCTACCTTGAAGGTGGTATTGGGCAGGGTCTCAAGAACCGTTCCCTGCATTTCAATGCTTTCTTCTTTTGCCATAATCCAAGTTATAAATGAATGAACTTTATCCTCCACAATTGGAGGTCCGCAAATCTGCGCGCATTATATCCTAAGTTAGGGGGCAAAAAGCGCTTTTTACCCCGGCAAAAGATGATTTTTGTCTGCTTTTTGTGAGTTAAGTAGGCGCAGGACGGCTTAGGGGTAGCGGGCGCTTTGATAGCGCAAAGCCATGCTTAATGCTAGAATTGAGCCATTAAGACTGTAGGACTAGGCCTTGTAGCAAGCAAAGTTTGGCCTGCAGGCGAGTGTCATTTAGGGGTGGCGACCTACGCCGGTGGGATGGGGCAGAGAGGTCTCGTCTTCACAGCAAACCTGCGAGCTTGCGCTTAAAGGTATTTTTCACAGGAGGCAAAGGCATGCGCAGAGCGGTGATCACTGGTTACGGCATCGTTTCAAGCATCGGTAACGGCAAGGCTGAAGTTTTAGCAGCGCTTAAAGCAGGGCGTTCGGGCATTGTCCGCGAGGAGGAGTTTGCACAGCTAAATATGCGCTCCCAGGTGGCCGGCAAGGTTCAGCTGAATTTAAAGGATTTAATTGACAGGCGCGATCTGCGCTTTATGGGCGATGCTTCGGCTTATGCTTATTTGGCGATGAAAGAGGCCATTGCCCATGCCGGTTTAGAGGAAAATGAGGTTTCTAATCTGCGTACCGGTCTGATTGTTGGTACCGGCGGTGCCTCGACGCGCACGACGGTGGAAGCGGCAGATACCTTAAGACAAAAGGGGGTGAAACGTATTGGCCCCTATGCGGTGACTAAGGCCATGGCCTCCACCACGTCTGCATGTCTGGCCACGCCGTTTAAGATTAAGGGCGTGTCCTATTCCGTAAGCTCGGCGTGCGCAACCTCAGCCCACTGCATTGAGGCGGCTTGCGATGAGATTTTGCTGGGGCGTCATGACATTATCTTTGCCGGTGGCGGTGAGGCCTGTGATTGGACCATTGCCTGTCTCTTTGATGGCATGGGAGCTTTGTCGACAAGCTATAACGACACCCCGGAAAAGGCGTCGCGTCCGTATGATGCCAAGCGCGATGGCTTTGTCATCGGTGCCGGTGGTGGCATTGTGGTGATTGAAGAGTTAGAGCATGCCAAGGCCCGCGGGGCACATATTTATGCCGAGGTCGTAGGCTATGGGGCCACCTCCGATGGTGCGGATATGGTTGCTCCGTCAGGTGAAGGGGCTGCTCGTTGCATGCAACAGGCTCTGCGCGGCGTTAACCTGCCCATTGATTATATCAATACTCATGGCACGTCCACGGTCTTAGGCGACTTAAAGGAATTGGAGGCCATTGCTCAGGTCTTTGGTAATAAGGTGCCGCCTATTTCCTCCACTAAGTCGATGACTGGGCACGCCTTAGGCGCCGCCGGCGTCAATGAGGCGATTTACTGCCTCTTAATGATGGAGCATGGCTTTATTGCTCCGTCAATTAATGTTGAGACTTTAGATGAGCATGCCCAAGGCTTTGACATTGTCACCACCACCCGTAAGCAGGAGCTCAATTGCGTGCTGTCCAATAGCTTTGGCTTTGGTGGAACCAACGCCTCCTTAGTCCTGCAACGCTATCAGGCTTAAGTTAAGCACTGCAGCGCATAGCTGTGCTCTGCTGGGGGAATGATTAAATTTACGCATACAGGCTGCACCTTAGGATGCAGCTTGTTTGCTATCTAGAGGTTAGAACTTGCATGGCCAAGACTGTGGCAAAAGAAGAGCGCCTGGATAAGGTGCTGGCTAAATTACTTGATATTTCACGCAAGCAAGCAAGTGCCTTAATTAAAGATGGGCGCATCCTGGTAAATAACGCGCTGGCACAAAAGGGACAAGATAAGGTCGCGCCGGAGGATTTAATTTACTTAGATGAGGAATTAATTGAGGCTGCGGGCTTAACGCAGCAACGCCGCGTGCTCTTGTTCAATAAGCCAACTGGCTGCATCTGTGCCGATCGCGATAAGCGCTATCCGCTCGTGTTAAATTATCTTATTGATATTCCTCATCGGGAGATGTTGCATTGTGCCGGGCGCCTTGATTTAGATGCCTGCGGTCTTATCATCGTCACTGATGACGGGGCCTTAATTCATGAGATTACGGCGCCTAAAAAACAAATTGCTAAGATTTATTTTGTCACCACCGATATACCCATTCCGCCTAAGGCTACTGAGGCTTTAGCCCGCGGGGTAAAACACCCCGAGGAAAGTGAGCGCTATCGGCCGGCTTTACTTCATCGCGTAGGTGAACGGGTGGCCTTGGTGCAAGTCACCGAAGGGCGCTATCATGAGGTCAAGCGTTTAATGCAAACCCAGGGCTGTGAGGTTACGCATTTAGAGCGTTTGGCCATTGGCGCTTTGTGCCTACCGCCTACTCTGGGACGTGGACAGTTTTATCAATTAACCGAAGAAGAGGTGGCTTTGATGTTTGTAGATCCCGCACCTTTAACTGAGGTAGCGGCACAATATGCCGCCTATATGAGCACCTTGATGCAGGCTTAAGCCATAAGGAACAAGCAGATGGAACAAATTGTAGTTTTAGACAATTCTGCCATTCCGGCACAATACCCGCTATTACGCCCAAACTTTGCGCATACCTGGACAAGTTATGAGCTGACTTCCTATGAAGATATCGTTTCTTGCGCCCGTGAGGCGAGCATGATCTTAACGAGTAAGTGTAAGCTCGATGCTTCGGTGATAGCGCAATTGCCAAACTTACGTTATATCGGTTGTTTGGCCACGGGGTATAACAATATCGATATTAAAGCTGCCGCCGCGCGGGGCATTGCGGTGACCAATGCCCAAGGCTATAGCACCGAGGCGGTGGCCGAACACAGCATCACGATGCTCTTGTATTTAGCCCGTCGTTTAGGCACCACAGAGCAGGCAATGCAACAGGGCGCGTGGATGAAATCGCCGACCTTTTGGATGCTGCCAGGGGGCATCTTAATGGATCTTAAGGGCAAGGTTTTAACCATTATTGGCGCAGGCGCTATTGGCAGTCGCACTGCACAGTTAGCTGCGGCCTTTGGCATGCAAATTGTAAAAGCTGAGCATAAGGATGCCACGACCATTCGTCCGGGTTATACTGCTTTTAATGAAGCTTTAGAGATGGCCGATGCCATTATTGTCTGCTGTCCACTGACAGCGCAGACGATAAATTTAATTGCCGCCCCGGAGCTTGCGCGCTTAAAGCCTACTTGCATCTTAATCAACAATTCCCGTGGCGGGCTTATCAATGAAAATGATATGGTGACGGCTTTGCTTGATGGCAAATTAGGCGGCGTGGGTACCGATGTCGCTTCTACCGAGCCGCTACCGGCTACGCATCCCTTTAGCAAGGTCCTACATTGCCCGAATTTCATCTTAACGCCGCATCAGGCCTGGGCCTCACAGGGGGCGTTGGAGGAATTACTCTTGCAAGTTAAGGATAATATGGAAGCCTTTGTGCGTGGGGAGCGTTTACGCCGCGTGGAAAGTTAAGGCGCGCAACAATTAGGTCAGGCCCTGCACTAAGTGGCAGGGCATAATTCAAAAGAGTCAACCTAAGTTAAAGGCTACTCTTTGTAGACCCCAAAATGCTCTTTGGCAAAGGCTACGCGCTCACGTACGGAAAAGGTCACACGGCGCGGCAGGGCCTCAATTAAACGAAGCCGGGGGACTAAGCCGGCGTTATTGGCCGTCTGAATGGCAAGTCCTGGGCGGGCGTTGAGCTCAAGGAGCATCGGGCCGCGCTTTTCATCTAGCACAATATCGGTACCGATATACCCAAGGCCAGACATGTTATAGCAGGAGGCGGCGAGGGTTAACACTTCATCCCAATGCGGTACACGTAATTTAAACAAATCTTTGCCGGTATCGGGGTGAAATTCAATCGGATCGTTGTGTTGCACCGCACGTACGGCCTTACCGGTACGAATGCAAATGCCTACGCCAACTGCGCCTTGATGCAAGTTAGCCTTGCCATCGGAGGCCTTGGTGGACAGACGCATCATGCACATTACCGGAAAACCCTTAAAGACAATGACACGTGTATCGGGTACGCCTTCATAGCTATAGCCGTCAAAGACATGATCAAAGTGAATGAGATCTTCAATTAAGGCGATATCTTGCTTGCCACCTAAGGAGAACAGTCCTGCCAAGATATTGGACAGATGGCGGCGCAGATCATGCATATTGATAGTCTGCCCCGAGCCTTTAATAAAGGTATTCCCTTGCCGACCAGTGACCACCAAGATGCCCTTACCGCCCGATCCTTGGGCCGGCTTAATGCAAAACTCTTGCTTGTCGCCAATGATGGTCAAGATATCATCGATATCGTGCTGATTTTCCACCGTACCAATCAAATACGGTGAGCTAACCCCATGCTCAATGGCCATTTGCTTGGTCAATAGCTTATTGTCTACCAAAGGATAGAGTTTACGCTGATTGTAGCGCCCGATATAGTTGACGTTACGCTGATTCATCCCCATGATGCCAAAGTGCATCAAATCAAAGGGATTGGCATAGCGCTTGATAAAAGACGGTACTAAACCCATAGCCCACCTCTTATTTATCGAGATCGCCACGATCTTGATCGCGCCGCTCGCGATAGTAATCGCGTGGTCTTTGCGCCGGCTGGGATTTTTGCAGTTCCTTACGCTCACGTTGCAAGCGATCGGCTTCCAACTCGGTCTCATCACCATTGCGCTCGGACTTTATATTATCGGCAAGCGGCTTGAAGCGTTTGAGCTCAGACAGTCTAAAGCCGGTGTAATTACCCATGAGAAGCACCAGCGAGAGGATGATAAGCTGTAGTCCAAGGAAGTTAAAGGTCAAATGCTGAATGACCAGTGAATCCATGGCAATAAAGGCACATACGGCCACAAAAAGTGAGCCACCACCTTGCTTAAGTACTTCCTTATAACCCTCTTCTTCCCACAAAATGGACATACGCTCGATGGTCCACGACAAAATAATCATCGGGAAGAAAGTCACCTTAATTCCCTCGGTAAGACCAATTTTATAGGTAATAAGCGAAATCGCGCCGATAATGGCAATAACGGTGATAATCACCGCCGAGATACGCGCCACCAAGAGCAAATTCAAATGCGACAGCCACGAGCGTACCACCAGGCCAATGGCGACAATGGAGACAAAGCCGATTAAGCCGACCATAAGCGAGGTTTGTAAGAAAGCCATCGCAATCAAGACCGGCATAAAGGTACCGGAGGTCTTCACGCCAATTAAGACGCGTAAGAACACCACGATGATAACGCCCACCGGCAAAAGCAAAATGCCTTTGAACAGCGACTGCTCCTCAAGGGGCAGTGAGGCAATGGATAGTGAGACCACTTCATTGCCCGAGGCTTCGGCGGCGCGTACTTTCATCAAACCTGCCTGCGCAGCCGGCACCGAGTTTTGAATAATGGAGAAGCTGACGCGTGCATTAGTGCCACCTTGCACGTCAAGTAAGGAGCCATCGTGATTGTTCCAAATAAGCTGATTGGAGCGGATGCCCGAGGCTCCGGAACTGGGATCAAAAATCTCATAATGCGTGCCGTCAAAGACTGCAATGCGCGAGGTTAAAGCGCGGTTGCGACGTCCATCTTCTAAATCGAGCACTCCGACAATGCGAGCAGGGATCTGCGCTAATTCCAAGATATGAATAATGAGATCTTCTCGTCGATATTGCGACAATAAGAAGGAAGCAGTCTCTGGCTGACGCTTGAGTTCATCAATCACTTGCACGGTAAAGGAAAAAGGATTGGACGAACGCAATTGCGCGGCATCAGCAATTTCGCGCATGGCCGTGGCATAAGGCTCCGGCTCGGTATTTTGTTTTAACTCCGGAATGGTCATCGAGGAGGATTTGGCATTGTCATCGCGCAGAAACTCGGCACGATAGTACAAAGTCTGCAAACCCAAAGGATTGCGCTTGGTCCACTCAACATAGGAGTTTTGCTGCTTTAACACATAGGCCGCGCCAAAACCTACACTGGCGGTACTTTGACTAATTTGGGTAAATCCTGGCTGAATAGCCGGTAGTGCTAAATCCACCGTGGCGGCCTTGTCACTAGGCTCAAATTCCACCTTGGCCTCGACCGACCATACTTGGCGCTGTTCACCGGGGAAGAAAGGGATCTCAAAGGTGACATGCTGATAAATCATAAATAAGAGGCCGGTGACAAATAAAATGGCCGTGACTATGTAGAAAACTCCGCGCGAGACCATAGTGTTTCCTGTGAGGTGCTACCTTCAAATAAGTTTATCTGCGCCTTAAGTTTCATGTTGTGCATCAGGTAGGGGCGCAGAGCCTTACCTGGGGCACAACTTTACTTATCTTGATCCTTGTCTTTTACTTTAGCCTTATTTTCCGTGGCTTTGGATGCCGGCTGTGCGGTAACCGTGCCGGGATCTTGTTCACGTTCTTTAACGGCCTGCGGCAAAGCGAGGTTGGAGTCAGTGCCTAAGTTGGTGCCATAGGCATTTGACGGATAGGCAATTTGCCCGGCAGTATTTTTTTGGCGTTCATCATAGGCGGCATTGGGGTTAACGCCGTCCTTTTTAAGTTTATTATATTCATCGCGATCTAAGATGACCAAGCCGTTGGGGTCGGCTCGCTTTTGAATATTGCTCCGGGCCACGTCTACCACCGCTACATCCTGTAACATCGTACGCCCAATTAAGAGCGGGAATTGCATATGGGTACGATCAGCTAAGGTAAATTCTGAGGCAGTGGAAAAATCGCCGATTTTAAGATTAAGACTTACCACCGGGCGGCGGGTTAAAGTATCCTTGGTCGATTGACGAATGTCTGAATAGCGTACAAAGGGGGCTTCCATTTCCAGATCGCGATCGTTGGCCTGCATGTGAAAACGGAACCACTTTTTGCCATTGCGCTCAAATTCGGTGATGTTGACTGCTGAAATTGAGGATACTGCGGCACCTGAGTCAATACGGGCCTCAAAGGTGGCATTAGCTTCTTTGACGTAAATAAACTCAGTCTGGCCAAAGAACATCTTGCCGTCAGGGGTTTGCATATCGTAATTTCTCAAAGGGGTGACGGTACTGACCTTACCTGCGGCCCCATCGGTCTGACCACCGGCAAAGAGTGAGTCCACTAAGGATTGATTTTGACGGCGCAGGGCCTTTAATTCATCAAGTACGGTGCGTCTAAAGGCGGCGGCGTCCGCATCGATGTTATTGATATCCGACCTCATGGAGCCGATTTGCGCCCGTTGCGAGGAGAGCTCTTCGTTAATACTCTGTATGGTGCCATGCAAAGCAATTAACTGATCGGCTGTTTTATCGTTTTGACCTTTATCGTCAGCAGCCAATGCCACATTGAGTACTAACAGACCAAGGGCAAGCGCGGTGAGAATTTTATGCATAGTTAACCTCGCGTTGGGGGTAAAAAATCAGGCAAAACTATAGCACTTTTTTAGCCTTTTGCCGTGGCATTTTGTGCGCTTTAGCAAGTATTTATTAAATCTCTTGCATAAAATGCGCAATTTGTTTTTCACTGTAGGTAAAGGTTAGACGAGCCTGTTGTTCCAAAGTTTCCATCTGTGCAAATTCATCGGGTTTGATGAGTTTGTTTTGGGTAAAGTTAAGGCGCAAGAGATTTTCTTTGGGCAAGAGGAGGGACAATTGCTCAAAGGTGGTCTCTGACTGCAAGGAGGAGACAAATTCCGTTAAGGTACGAATCTTCCAGCCATTAAGCAATCCCCAATGACTGGTATTGTCGTTATAACAGTCATTAAAGTGACCGGTGCCGATGGAAATTATCTTAATATCTTGCAATTGCGCCTTAAAGTGCCGGCAGGCTACCCCTAAGGCCAATTGACTGGGGTTATTGCCCCACATACCACCGTCGGCAAGAAGCAAGCCGTCGACCACACAGGGGTCAAAATAGGTGGGGGCACAGCAGGAGGCGAGCACCGCTTTATAGAGCGGTAATTTTACATGGCAATTAAAAGAGGCAAAGATATGGGCATGCCCGGACTTTAAGTTAGTGGTCGGAATGATAAGCGGGCGGGGCATGTCCTTAAGCTTGACCTTACCAAAGACCTGCCGTAAGACGGCCTCTAAGCGCATAGTGTCATACGGACTTTGCAAAGCCTTTTCAATAAGACGCGGTCCAAAGAAGAATTTGCGACTGAAAATTGAGGGGCCGGCTGCTTTATACAAGGAGACGATGCGCGCAGGAGGCATGTCCGAGGCAAGGCAGGCGGAGATAATGGCCCCGGTACTGGTACCGGCAAAAAGGTTAACCTTATCCAAAA
>JAHLFG010000064.1 GCA_018883895.1 Candidatus Anaerobiospirillum merdipullorum | reverse complement strand
CTTGGATCAACATTCCGCGGTGCCTGTTTCCTGATAAGCGCAGTCCCCTGCGGGACTTAGGCTAGTCAACCTGGGCTTAAAGCTCTGCAGCTTCAAGCCCCCGCCTCTTTAGGCGGGGGTAGTTGACCCTGTAAAGCACCCAACAAGGTTAATTGTGCCACAGCTGATGCACCAGGTTGGACACTATTTTTGTCGTTATGGGCACAAAAAAGCGTGCGCCTTAGAAAAAAGCGCACGCTCCTTAAGTGCAAAAAGGTAAATTTGGCCTATAAAGTAGCAAGATAAGTCAAAAGTTCACTTAAGTTCTTGCGACCAAAGCTTATATGCTCGTCATTTACCACCAAGCAGGGTACCGACATCACTTTATAGCGTGTGCGTAACTCTGGATACAGATTAACGTCGTAAACTTCGGCAGTCACCTTATCATTAAGTGAAGCCACCCGCTGTGCGGCGGTAACTAAATCCGGGCACATGGTGCACGACAGCGAAATTAAGATCTGCAATTTAGTCGCCCCCAGGGCTTGTGCACGCGTCAGATCATCAGGCTCCACCGCCTGCCCCGGACCTGCGGCATTGTACAGTCCTAAGATAAAGGAGGTAAATTCATGCCCACCCGGTACTCCGTGGAAGGCAAGGCCCGTCCACGTGCCATCGGCACGTAAAATACGCACGCAAGGTAAATGCTCCCCTTCACCGCTAACTGAGGTGCACTCAAGCTTATCCGTAAGCGCCGCAAGCTCCTGCATGGCGGCTAACAATTCAGCGCTCTTGTCATCGCTGCCAAGTTGCACTTGCAAGATAAGCTTAGACTGCATGCGCTCAAAGACCGCATTTAACTGCCCCACCATGTCAGCGGAGATAAAGGAAGTGGTTTCCGGCTCCGGAGCCATGGAAGCGCGCGGCTCTTCGGGGGCCTTACGGGTGGCATTGGGCACCACCGGCACCAAACCGGTCGTTTCATGGGCGCGGGCGGCCACCTTTTCCATGGCGCAAGCT
Organism: Candidatus Anaerobiospirillum merdipullorum; assembly: GCA_018883895.1. GTDB lineage: Bacteria > Pseudomonadota > Gammaproteobacteria > Enterobacterales > Succinivibrionaceae > Avisuccinivibrio > Avisuccinivibrio merdipullorum. The sequence continues at coordinate 7,252 of JAHLFG010000064.1, read as the reverse complement.
GCCAAGGCCCCATCGGCGGTAGCGGTTACCACTTGACGCAGGCTCTTAATGCAGACATCGCCGCCGGCAAAGACGCCGGGCACCGAGGTTTGCATATTGGTATCGGTGATGACATAACCGCTATCATCTAATTGCACCAAGTTTTGCACTAAAGCCGTGTTGGGCACATAACCTGCAAAAACGAAAATACCAAAGGTATCGTGATTGGCCGCCTGATAGATAGTCTTTTCACCGGTCTTAGTGCAGACAATCTCCGCCTGATTAATACCCATGTCATTGCCCGAGGCACTGACCAACTCATGCTCAAAGAGCACCTTAATCTTGGGGTGGGCACAGACCTCATCGGCAATGGACTTGGCACAACTAAAGCAATCGCGGCGTACCAACATGGTGATCTTGCTGGCATAGCGGGTTAGGAACAGCGCCTCTTCTGCGGCTGCATAACCGCCGCCAATGACCAAGAGCTCTTTGCCGGTAAAGAACTCACCGTCGCAGGTGGCGCAATAGGCAACCCCGCGGCCACGAAATTCCTGCTCGCCGGGGAAACCTAACTTACGCGGATTAGCGCCGGTGGCAATCATCACCGCAAAGGCGCGTAAAGTACCGCGGGTGGTGGTAATTTCTTTAATCTCCCCTTCAAGCTTAAGGGCGGTGACTTCGGCAAGTAAAAACTCTGCGCCAAAGTTCTGCGCCTGACGGCGCATGGTCTCGGTTAAAGCCTCACCGGAGGTGCGCTCCACCCCGGGGTAATTGACCACTTCATGGGTGATGGTGATTTGGCCGCCAAAACGCTCTTTTTCCACCACTAAAACACGATAGCGGGCACGCGCTAAATACAAAGCGGCAGTAAGACCGGCAGGACCACCGCCAACGATGACGGCATCATATAATTCAATGTTCTGACTCATCTTTACCTACTAAATAACCAATTTATGTTGATGCAAAACGCATCGGCGTAAAACAAAAAAGGGGCAGTGCAGGTCATATCCCCACAACTGTCCCACCTAAATTACTGCGCCTGATGCGCAGCCTTACTACTTAACAAGGAAATTAGAGCTTAAGCTAAATTAGAGCTTGCCCACTAAGTCAAGACCCGGCTTTAAGGTCTGAGCACCAGGCTGCCACTTGGCCGGGCAAACCTGATCGCCGTGCTCAGCGACAAACTGCAGGGCCTGCACGCGACGCAGTAACTCATCAGCGTTACGGCCGATATTGCCAGCTACCACCTCGTAGGCCACAATCTTGCCTTCCGGGTTGACCACGAAGGTGCCACGCTCGGTCATGCCATCAGCCTCAATTAAGACCTGGAAGTCACGGGCTAAGCGGTGGTTAGGGTCGGCCAGCATCGGATACTCAATGGCCTTGATGGTGTCAGAAGCATCGTGCCAAGCCTTGTGGACAAAGTGCGAATCGCAAGAAACGGAGTAAATCTCGCAGCCAATCTTCTTGAACTCAGCATACTTGGTGGCCAAATCCTTAAGCTCGGTCGGGCACACGAAGGTAAAGTCAGCCGGATAGAAGAAGAATACCGACCACTTGCCTAAAATGTCAGCCTTGGTGACGGTCTTGAAAGCATCGTTCTGATAAGCCTGTACCGAGAAATCAGCAACTTCTTTGTTAATTAAGGACATGGGAATCACTCCTGTAAATTTGGTTTGAATTAAATTGTCTGGTGCCCATTCTAACGAAAGCGGTTGCAAATGGATCGCAGGTGCAAAACGCTCTTAATTGATAAATATTTGCGCCTTAGAGCTAGTAATTTTTCGTCCGTTCAGAGCAATGCTAAGATAAAGCATTATTTGCTGATGGATAAAATCGATGTCAGATCCGCTTTACTATGCCCTGTGCGCGACCCTCTTTACCTGCGCGATGACCGCCGTCGGTGCCGCCGCCGTCTTTTTATTTCGTCAACAGCCCAAGCCGCTCTTTACCAAACTCTCCTTGGGCTTTGCCGCCGGTATCATGGTAGCCGCCTCCGTCTGGTCCTTGCTCATCCCCGCGATGGAAAGTGCCCGCGCGCAAGACATGTTACCCCTCATTCCGGCAGCCGGTGGTTTTATCTTAGGTGTGCTCTTCTTGGTATGCTTAGATAGCTTATTGCCGCATTTACACTTTGGCGCCACCGCCCCTGAAGGTCCGCGCATCCCCTTGGGGCGCAATACCCTGCTCTTTTTGGCCATCACCATCCACAATATCCCCGAGGGAATGGCCGTGGGAGTAGCCTGTGCGGTGGCGGCAGCCGGTGGCGGGGTGGATGGAACGGCCGGCGCCTTGGCTTTGGCAGTGGGCATGGGTTTGCAAAATATCCCTGAAGGCGCTGCCGTGTCGCTTCCCTTATGCGCCGGCGGGCAAAGCCGTCAGGTGGCCTTTTTAAAGGGCGCTTTTTCGGGGGTAGTCGAGCCTATAGCCGCCGCCATCACCGTAATTTTTGCCGCTGAGTTTACCCCGCTTCTGCCTTGGCTATTGTCCTTTGCTGCCGGAGCGATGCTATATGTGGTAGTTGAGGAGCTCATTCCCGAGGCGCATTTGGGCGAGCATTCTAATGGGGGTACCCTCTGCGTGCTTGCAGGCTTTTTGCTGATGATGATTTTAGATACCACCTTAGGCTAAGATCATCGTGCCCCCCTCAAATTTCCCACAGGCAGGATCTTTTACCTGCCTTTTTATTGCCTAAAAGCTTAAGGCTAAATTTTGTAAGTGCTTGAGGTAAATTTTGCGTAAAGATCAGCGCAAGGCTCACTCCTGTTACTTGCAATTTTACTTTCATTTATGAAAACTTTGGCCTGTCAAGATCTTTTTTTACCGACCTTTCCCTCAGTTGATGGCAAGTTGTGGGAAATTTTGTGGGATAAGCTTAAATCTGTGGGAAACTTAGGAGTTAGCGGTAAAAAAGTGTTTGTGGGAAAAGCTCGCCCTTGGTTAACCCACAAATAAAATTAATACTATTCAAAAGCTTATTTTAAATCTCCGCCGTAAAAGACTTTTTTCCCTCAAGCTTGCACTTTCTTTTGGGGGAAAACCTTAAGCTGCCGCGCAGGATCCTGATCTTAAGTAAGTTTTGTGATTTATCTCACAAAATCACCGGCTATGCGCTCCCTCCTGCCCACACTTTCCCACAATTTCATAAATGAAAGGCAAGCCTCTAATTTTTAAGCGCGGCCTTGTCGGGGAAAAACGGTGGGAAAGTGGTGCACTAGCTTGGGGCAAGCGCCTTGGGGGAACGGAAAAACAGTTAAGATGAGGATAATGCCGCTACAATCACAGATTAAGCTTACGCTACGCAAAATCTTGGTGCAAAGCGCGCTGAACGGGCTATACTGTATTTAAAAGCAGAGGTTAGATTACTGTAACTAATAATAACAATATAATCAAAGAGTTATCACCTTTAATGCCGCACCATCAACCCTTTTTAACCAGGTTTTCTTTAGCCTCCCGCCTGCGGAGGTGGCGTAAAGTATTGTCCGGTTACGGCCTGATCCTCTTTGTAATTTTCCTTGCACTATCGGGCTGTGCGCTCTATCTTTTGCGCAGCAATATGGTCAATGCCAGCCATCAAGTCGGCTTACAATTAGCACAGCGCATTAGTGCCTCCACCATCGCCGCCTATCAACAAGAAAAAGAATTTGTGCAACTCTTGTCCATCTATGCGGCAGATAGGCTGACCCATTTACAACAACGCGCTCTTCCTGCAGCACAAATTAATGAGCAACTGCTTGCCTTTATCGATAGCGCGCAACCGCGTTTGGCCGCAGCCTTTCCGCAGCTCAAACTGACCCTCTTTGCCATGTACGCAGGCAAAATCGTCGCGCGTGCTACCCCGCAAGAGAATAATTATGATCCGACAAAGCAAGCGTGGTATCAACAGGCCCTGCAACATCCTGGTGAAGCAGTGGTCATTGAGCCGTATCGCGATTTACGCACCGGCTCGATGGTGGTGACCATTGTGACGGCCAAACCGGAGCTTAATTTTGCTCTCGGGTGCGATATTTATACCGAATTTAGCTCCGAGCAAACCTTAAGCTCAGCACTCCCGCCAGGCTTTAACGCCTTTATTACCGACAAACAAGGTAATGTTATCTTCAATCAAAGTGCCATCGATACCAAGCCGCTTACCTCCATACAGGTACAAGCCTACGGCCAAGAGCTCTTTAAGGCCATTGCCCTGCATCTTAAAGAAAGCTCCCATCTGCCCAATGGCGATACCAAGCGGCAATGCCATATGTTTGCGCTCCAAGGGAGTGTGACTTTGGGCGATCATATGGTCTATTACTGCCAAGAGCGCGATGCCAATTGGCTGACCATCATCACTGCGCCGCAAGAAGAGCTCTTGCTTAATTTCAATCATGTGGTGCTAATTTTCTTAGCCCTCATCCTGTGCTTTAGTGTCATGGAGGGGCTCATGCTCTGGCGCAGCTGGCGGATGGCACGGCAACTTGAAACGAATACCGAAGCCTTAAAAGTACTGGCCAATTCCTTTCAAGACATTGTCCGGGTCAATATCCAAAATGGCACCTTTAGCCTGCTACGCTCGCGCAGCTATTTTCGTGAGCTCTTGGGGCAAAAGCAAAACTATGCTGACTTTATGCAAACCATGCAACGCATCATCAGTCCCGAGCATTGGCCGGCTTTTGCACGCGAATATTCCCTGCAAAACTTAGAGTATTTGGCCACCCATCATATCCGTGATCTGGGGCATGATGTCCTCCTTACGGAAAACAGCAGCGGACGTTATGTGTGGTTTAACGTGCGCATTTTGTTTGATGAGTCGCTTGATCTTAACGAAAGCATTATCTCCTTTAAGCAAATTGATAGCGAAAAATCCAAAGCCATTGAAGAGCATCAATTGCTCAAAGACGCTTTAGCCTTAGCCCAGCGCAATGAAAAGGCCAAAAACACCTTCTTTGCCAATATGTCCCATGATATGCGCACGCCTTTATCTGGAATTTTAGGCCTATGTCAGCTGGCCAACGCGCAAAGTGGCAATGCCCCGTATCTGATGCAAATTGTCAGCAAAATCAATTTAAGTGCGCGCCAGCTCTTACTTCTAGTCGATGACATTTTAGAAGTGTCGCGCCCTGACATGACAGAAAGCCTTAATCAAGAGATTTTTAATTTGCCCGCCTTCCTGGATAACAATTTAGAAGTCTTTCGCCTCATGGCTGCGCAAAATGAGCGCACCTTTAAACTTGAGTACCACCTGACGCATCAGCAAGTTATCGGTGATAGCCACAAGTTACAGCAAATTTTATCCAACTTACTGTCCAATGCCTTTAAGTATTCGCACGCCGGGGCGACGATTAGCTGCAGCGTGCAAGAAGTCCCCGGCCCGAGCAAGGCCTGCCAATTTATCTTTGAGGTCAGTGACAATGGCATTGGTATGCAGGAAGACTTTATTGTAAAGCTCTTTGAGCCCTATGCTCGGGAGCAACGCCTACCGGGGGTGGGCGGCACCGGCTTGGGCCTTTCCATTGTGCACCATTTAGTCTCCCTCATGGGCGGCAATATTCAGGTTAAAAGTAAACCTGATGTCGGCACCACCTTTACTATTACCCTGCCCTTTGGCTTACCTAAAAGTACGACCTTAACTACTAGCGCAGCATCCGATCTTGCCCCCATACAAGTGCTGGCTGGCTTGCACATTTTGCTTGCTGAAGATACCAAACTCAATCAAGATCTGGCGCGCGAGCTGTTAGAGCAAAGAGGAGCTCACGTACAGGGTGCCTCCAACGGACAAGAGGCTTTAGAGCTCTTTAAGGCCTCCAAGCCCTATCAAATTGATGTCATCTTGCTTGATATGCGCATGCCGGTTATGGACGGCTGTGCCACCGCCTGCGCCATCCGCCAACTTGATAGGGCCGATGCCACCGAGGTGCCCATTATCGCCATTACCGCCAATGCTTTTGCTGAAGATATTGCTGCCACCCATGCCGCCGGCATGGATGCCCATATCGCCAAACCCCTTGATTTTGCCTTATTGGAAAAAACGGTGGCAAGTTTACGCGCCCGTCACCATACCGTGGCAACTAAAGAAGGAGAGCAATAGATGCACTTGCCACAGCTTGCTGCGCAGCTTGCCATTAATCTGCCCCAGGCCTTAGAACGCTTTGGTCATAATGAAGCTCTGTACATCAAATATTTAAAGCTCTGTCCGCAGGAGACGACCTTTAGTGACTTTAGACGGGCCATCAGCACCCAAGATAGTGTCGCTTTGGCAGAAAGTGCCCATGCCTTAAAGGGACTGTGCGGCAATTTGGGCCAGACGTCCTTACAAATGCCGCTTGCGCACATCGTGCAATTGCAACGCCACGGTGATGCCCAAGGGGCCATGCTAGCAGCCAGCGCGCTACAGGCAAGCCTGGAGCGCACCTTAAACTTATTAAGTCAACTTGAGAATTAAGCCATCCTTAAGATGCTGTATACACATTGCAGCAAGGTCAGCGCCAAGATGATATTGATAATGCGGTAATACTTAAAGTAGTACTTTTGAATAACCACGCCAAGGCCAATCCAGGTAATCGTGGCGATGGTACCGATGGTGGCAATAATCATCTCAAAAAGTAAGAACACGTGCAGCTCATTGCTGTAGGCGGTAATGTAAGCAGTTAGAGCGGTAATGCCAAAAAGATAGATTTTGACATTGACAAATTGCAGCATGAAACCTTGCATAAAGGAGGCTGATTTACTCATCTCATCGGTTTGCGGCTTACTGCAGGCAATGTGCCAGGCAAGCCACAAGATATAGGCGGCACCAACATATTGCAAGACGTGCAAGAAATTAGGCAGCAAACTGCTGACGCCAAAGACCAAGGCCGCACAGATGGCCTGCACCACATAATAGCCGGCAAAGATGCCCAAGAACAGCGGCCGTCCCTTGACCACGCCGTAATTGCTCACCGTATTGAGAGCTAAGATATTGCCAGGTCCCGGGGTAAAAGCGTTAATCAGGCAGTAAATTAAAAAGCTCGTTAAGATGTATAGCGGCATATGTATATCTCCTTTGCCGCCAAAGTATAACAACCGTCGTTTTTGATTAATAATTCTATTTAAAAATGCTTATCTATAGCTTTTGCCTATGGATTAACTTGACCATAGCGGCGCAAAGCGGCGATATACAATTGCCCTAGAGGCGATAATTCCTGCTTGTGGGGCAAGATATAACCAATTTGCATCAGCTCATCGGCCTTAAGCGTCAAGGCGATAATATGCTCACTTTGCAAATATTGCGGGAAGATCTCACTTGAGATGGTATAGG
>JAHLFG010000063.1 GCA_018883895.1 Candidatus Anaerobiospirillum merdipullorum | reverse complement strand
CTTGGATCAACATTCCGCGGTGCCTGTTTCCTGATAAGCGCAGTCCCCTGCGGGACTTAGGCTAGTCAACCTGGGCTTAAAGCTCTGCAGCTTCAAGCCCCCGCCTCTTTAGGCGGGGGTAGTTGACTCTTCTTATGCCAAGGTTGCGATACGCGCGCGCAACATGAGCACGCTTGACGGCGTCACCGAGATTTCATCCACGCCCATGGCAATTAATTGATGGGTAAAGCCCTCATCGGCCGCCAACTCGCCGCATACGCCGGCCCAAATGCCATGGGCATGGGCGTTTTTAATCGTCATCTCAATGAGGCGAATGACCGCATGATGGTAAGGGTTTAAGAAGCGTCCGACCTCAGCATTTTGCCTATCTACGGCAAGGGTAAATTGCGTCAGATCATTTGTTCCGATACTAAAGAAATCCACCAAGGGGGCTAATTCATCGGAAATTAAAGCGGCCGCCGGGGTTTCAATCATGATGCCCACTTCCATTGCCGCATTAAAAGGGATCCCCGCTTGTGTAAGCTCCGCTTGCGCCTCTTGCAAGATTTTACGGCAAGCTTTGACCTCATCGGTTGAGGTGATCATCGGAAACATGATGGCAAGATTGCCAAAGACTGAAGCGCGCAACAAGGCCCGCAATTGCGTCTTGAAAATGTCAGGATGTGACAGGCAAATGCGCACTGCACGCATCCCCATGGCCGGATTTTCTTCATGTTTTAACATAAAGTAGGCAGCAGTCTTATCCGCGCCAATATCCATGGTACGGATGATAAGTTTGCGCCCATCAAGCGCCTGCGCGGCATCGCGATAAATCTGAAATTGGCTTTCTTCATCGGGATAGTCTTGCGCGTGCAGATAGATATATTCACTGCGAAACAAACCCACGCCTTCGGCATCGGAGGCTTTGACAAGATCAATGTCATCGGCCGAGCCGATATTGGCATAAAGATGAATTTGCCGGCCGCTTAAGGTGCGCGTTTCCTTGCCGCGAAAGAGCTCTAAACGGGCGCGCAGGGCATCTTCAGTACGCTTGCGTTGCCGATAGTGCTCTTGAAGCTCGGCATTTGGGTCAAGATAGACCACGCCGTTGGCACCATCGACGATAACTAAATGCCCCTCTAGGCTTTCATTTAAGGTATCGCCCATCGAGATGACGGCCGGAATGCCCATGGTGCGCGCGAAAATCACGGTATGCGAGCGCGTTGAGCCGGCTGAGGTTAAGATACCTTCGACATGCTCTTTATCAAGTTGTACCGTTTCGCTGGGCGCTAGATCGTCGGTGGCTAAAATCAGCGGCTCATCGCCATACTTTGTAATTTGATGCGGTGAGGTAATCCCCTTTTGCCCGAGGAGAATTTGCACGATACGCCGTGAAACGTCCTGTACGTCGGCGGCACGACCTTGCATATACTCATTGTCCATATTGGCAAACATTTGGGCAAAACGGTCAGCCACCTGATCAACGGCGTATTCGGCATTGCATTTTTCCGCGACAATGAGCTCTTCAATTTGCGCGACATAATCCGGATCGTCGAGCATCATTTGGTGGATTTGGAACACAACGGCGTTTTGCTCGCCTAATTTTTCCAAGGACGCTTCATACAATTGCCCCAATTGCTCAATGGCTTGAGTACGTGCTTTTTCAAAGCGCTCTACTTCAGCTTGCGGATTGCTGACGATAATTTTTTCTTCAGGGGCAGCTTGACGCTTTAAAAAGGTTATCCGGCCAAAGGCAATGCCGCGGCTTGCCGGGGTGCCTTTTAAGGTTACGGCTTGCGCCGCATCAGCCTCAAAGTCCGGTACGGAAGAATTTTGCTCTGTCATCTTTCTATAGCCTGCTATGGTGCGCGCCTTTTAGCGGTAACCTACCTCCGCTAAGCGGCGTTTATCCTGAAAATAATAAACGAAAACAGTAGGTTTGCGCTAATTTGCACTGAGGCTTTGTGAGCTCTAGCAATTTTTCACGTCTTGCAGGTGCAAGGTGATAAAATAACGCGCAGATTTTTTCTTGACATAGGTTTTATTCCATGGTGGTGAAAACTCGTTTTGCTCCGTCTCCTACCGGTTATCTGCATGTAGGTGGTGCGCGTACGGCGCTCTTTTCTTGGCTCTATGCCAAGCATTGTGGTGGTCAATTTGTGTTGCGCATTGAAGATACCGATCGTGAACGTTCCACGCAACCGGCCATTGACGCGATTATCGAGTCGATGCAGTGGCTTGATTTAAAGTGGGATGAAGGTCCTTACTATCAGACCAAGCGCTTTGATCGCTATCGTGAAGTAATTGACAAGCTCCTTGCTGAAGGTAAGGCCTATAAGTGCTATTGCTCTAAGGAGCGTTTAGAGCAAATGCGCGCGCAACAAATGGAGCAGGGTCTTAAGCCGCGTTATGACGGTCATTGCCGGGATAGCCATGAAGAGCACAGCCCCGATGAGCCCTATGTAGTGCGCTTTAAGAACCCCACTTCCGGTAAGGTCGCCTTTGATGATATGGTCAAGGGGCATATTGAGTTTGACAATAGTGAGCTTGATGATTTCATCATTCAGCGCTCCGATGGCACGCCGACCTATAACTTCTGCGTGGTGGTGGACGATGCGGATATGGGCATTACCCATGTCATTCGCGGTGATGATCATGTCAACAATACCCCGCGTCAAATCAATCTCTATCATGCCTTAGGGGCTCCGGTGCCGGTATTCTGCCACGTGGCAATGATCTTGGGCGATGATGGCACGAAACTGTCCAAGCGCCATGGGGCGGTCAGCGTGATGCAGTATCGCGAGGAGGGCTATCTGCCGCAGGCCTTGGTCAACTACTTAGTACGTTTAGGTTGGTCGCATGGCGATCAGGAAATCTTTAGTGTGCCGGAGATGATTGAGTACTTTACTTTAGATGCCATCTCCAAGAGCGCCTCGAGCTTTAACACCAAGAAATTAGATTGGCTCAATGCCCACTATATGAAGACCTTACCGGTAGAAGAAGTGGCCGCGGAGCTTGCCTGGCATTTGGCACGGATTAATGCCGATGTCAGCGCAGGTCCCGATCCTAAGCTGGTGGTTAAGGCCTATGCTGAGCGTACCCATACCTTAAAGGAAATGGCGCAAAAGGCCCTGTGCTACTACCAAGATTTTAGTGAGTATGATCCGGCCGGCGTCAAGAAGTGGATCAAAGAAGGCTCGGTGCAGGTCTTAAAGGAAGCCTTAGCCGTATTAGAAGCTGCCCCAAGCTGGGAGGCGCAACCTTTAGATGAGGCTTTATCGGACTTGGCCAAGCGTTTGGAAATTGGCATGGGCAAGGTAGGTCAGCCGCTGCGCCTGGCCTTAACCGGTAGCGCGATGTCCCCGGGCATTGGCGATACCTTAGTGCTCTGCGGGCGTGAGCGTAGCTTAAAGCGCATTGCCGCAGCCATTGCGCATTTCTCGGCCTAAAAGCACGTAATTAAGGCTGTGCCTGCTAGGGTGACGGTGGGTACGGCCTTAAAACTAAACCTCACTTTTCCCTGCCTATGTTTGCTCCTTGGGGTGAGGTAGCTTAATTCATCTGATGAATTTTGCTACATAAGCTTTGCCCTTGTCTTTTCTTTAGCACGCTTTGGCTCTATACTGCGCACACTGATTATGACTTAATAAGAAGTGTTTATGACCGCCACGCGCATGAGTAAAAACGAGCTAATTCGCCGTTATATAGTGCTGTTTAGCGCCTTAATTGTCGGAGCTTTTGGCGTTACCTTAGTAACGCGCTCGACTTTGGGCGTCAATTCCGTAGCCTGCTTTTCCTATGTCAGCTCCGTATATTTCCCGGTAACCATGGGCATGGTGACCATTGCCTTTAATGCCTCCATGCTCCTGGGGCAATGGCTGATTTTCACCCCGGCACAACGTAAAAGTGAGCTTGTAAACCTTATCTTGCAAGTGCCGGTGATTGTGGTCTTTGGCCTGATGGTTGACGTGTGGATGTATCTTACGCGGGATCTGTTATTAGACGCTTACTGGCAAAAGATGGTAGTGCTCTTGGTAGGCTCCTTAATTGTGGCCTTGAATATTGCGCTACAGGCGGTGGCTTCGGTCAGTATGCTGGCCTGTGATGCTTTCGTACGCTTCTTGGCCTTGCGCATTAACCATCGTTTGGGGACGGTCAAGTTATGCTATGACCTGTTACTAGTCGCCTCCGCGGCCTTAATGAGTCTTATCTGCTCGAACTTTAGTGAGATTGTCGGTATTCGCGAGGGCACGGTAATTGGCGCCATTATCGTCGGCCCCTTAGTACAAGTGTGGTTACCGTGGTTACAGGGCTTAAAGCGCTGGTGTGATCCTAACCATCGTGCCGTCACTGAAGCTTAAAGTAAAATACCCGCTTTTTTAATTAAGTTTTTTGTTACAATCTGCGCGGCCTGCTTTAGGGCAGCGCGCGCTGTTGGTTTTTGGTGAGGGTCAGCGGGTGAATACGGCAGATAATTCTAAGCAACTTAAAGTTCAATTTAAAACAGCCACCGACGATGATGCCGGACAACGGCTGGATAACTATTTGGCCCGCACGCTCAAAGGAGTGCCGCGCTCGATGATCTATCGCATCCTGCGCCGTGGCGAGGTACGTGTTAATAAAGGGCGCGTCAGTCCTTCCTATAAATTACAGCTAGGCGATGAGATCCGTATTCCGCCGGTGCGGGTGAGCGCAGGTCCGGTGACCATCCCGTCATCGAATTTGCACTTGGTGCAGGATTTGGCCGATCGCATTTTGTATGAAAATGAGCTCTTTTTGGTAGTCGACAAACCCGCCGGCATTGCCGCGCATGGCGGTAGCGGGATTGAGTTTGGCTTAATTGAAGCGCTACGTGCTCTGCGCCCGGAGCAATCATTTTTAGAGCTAGCCCATCGCTTAGATAGAGAGACTTCAGGTTGTCTTATCGTGGCCAAGCGGCGCTCGGCTTTACGTAATTTACATGAGCAATTTCGTCAGCGCGTGGTGAAAAAGCGCTATTTGACCTTGGTGCCCGGGCAGTGGGATCGGCGGCAAAAACTCATTGAAGCGCCTTTAAAGCGCAATGAATTACGCTCAGGTGAGCGGATGGTGGAAGTAAATTTTCGTGAAGGAGCGCCGAGCGCCACCTCCTTTGAGATTGTAGAAAATTTACAGCATGCCACCTTGCTAGCTGCCATGCCGCATACCGGACGCACCCATCAAATTCGTGTGCATTGTGCCTATGCGCGCCATCCCGTGGGCGGCGATACCAAATATGGCGATGAGGAATTTAATGCCCGTTTGCGCGCCTTAGGTTTAAAGCGCATGTTCTTGCATGCCTTTCGTATCAGCTTTGAAGATCCCGACAGTGGACGCATCTTAAAGATTGAAGCCCCCTTGCCGGCAGAATTACAGGCTACAGTAGAAAAACTGCGGCTTAAAGCTTAAAGGATAGTCTATGACCTTTTCATTTGTCGCCGGACGGCGTGATTTGACCGTAGATTTAAGCTTCAGTCCCTTTAAGGGTGGGATTAAGGCGGTAGCTTTTGATTTAGATGGCACCTTATGCGATAGCATTGGGCAGATTGTGCAATGTGCCCAACTGTCCTTTAAGGCTTTAAATCTACCGTGCCCCAATGAACTTGCCATCAAGGGCATTATCGGCAAAAAGTTACAAGAGGGCTTAGAGTCGCTCTTGCCGCCTGACTTAGTGCCCGCCTTTGGGGATAAGGTGACGCAAGTGTATCGCGATACTTTTGCTCAGTTGCCGGAAATTCGTGAGACTCGCCTGTTTCCGTGGGTGCCAGCCTTATTGGCCCATTTAAAAGATAGGGGCCTGAAAATTGCCTTTGCCTCAGGTAAATCGCGCCGCGGCATTGAGCGCTCCTTAAATGAAAGCATTTTGGGCGACTATTGCACGGTTTATTGCGCCGGCGATGAAGTGCCCTCCAAACCCGATCCGGCGATGGCGCGGGTGGTGGCACAGCGTTTGCATTTGCCGTGTGCTGCCATCTTGGGAGTTGGCGATGCGGGCATGGATGTGGAGCTTTTTCAAAATGCCTCGTGCGTAAGTTGTGGCGTGCAAAGTGGGGTGTGGAGTGGTGAGGCGCTTTTGCAGTTAAAACCCAATTTATTGCTCCCCCATGCCGGGGCTTTAATGGACTTTCTTTAGACCTGAGCTTTGCGCTAAAGACTACGATTTTTCGTTATAATGCCGCCAACGCTTGGCTTTGACGCGGAGGACTAATATGAGCGAGCTTAATTTACCCTTAGGGGCGAAGATTGATCTGCCGGCCTTATGCCGCAATGACAGCAACTATCGCTTAACGCTACCGCAAAGCTTATTTACCCGCCTAGCAGACAGTTGTGCCGGACTTCGTTCCGATGCGACCTTAGAGGTGCATTTTTATCGCGATCTGCAGGGGCTCAATACTCTTGAAGGCACGATTGCCATTACCATTGACCTTATTTGTGAGCGTTGCCTGCAACCTTTTAGCTATGAGCTTAACGCTAAATTTAAATCCACCTGTGATTTGGCTAAGGTTAAGAGTTTGCGCCTTGAAGATAAGCTTGATGTCGTCGATCTGGCAGCAGATGGGATGCTTGATTTTTATAACTACTTAGAAGATTGTCTGCTCCTTGAATTGCCTATTGTGCCGCGCCATGCTGATGAGGCTGACTGTGGCATGAAGGGTGATAGCTGGGCCTATGGGGCCGATGAAATCCCCGCTAAGGAAAATCCTTTTGCGGTACTCAAGGACTTACAGCGCAAAAGCTGATTTCTCATCAATGCGCTATTGAATTTTAATTCTGGATAAGTATAATGGCGCGTGTTATTGCGCCAAGGAGCGCAGGCAGCATGGTTGTCGTTTTTTACCACTGCCTTGCATACAAAAAGATTAATAGCGGGGTCTAAGTTTTCTCCGCAAGTTGAGCTAATTTTAGGAGACTTGAAATGGCCGTTCAACAGAATCATCAGTCCCGTTCACGCCGTGACAAGCGTCGTACTCATGACGCTTTAACCGCCCGTCAGCTGTCGGTGGACGCAGTATCCGGCGAGACCCACATTCGTCATCACGTTACTCCCAATGGTTACTACCGTGGGGTGAAGGTGGTTGATGTTAAGGGCGCTGAAGAATAATTTGAGCCTTAATCACTGTTAAGGAAAGCGGGGCATCCGGGTGGCCGGACGCCCCGTTTGCGTATATATGTTAGAGAAAAAACCAGAAATTGTTGTGGCCGTTGATGGCTGCGGGGGCGATCGCGGCAGTAAGCATATCGTCAATGCCGTGAACTTTGCGCTCACCCTTTATCCTTATATGCGCCTCATTATTTGTGGCCCGGTAAGCTTGCAAGAGGAGCTTAATCATGGACGCATTGATGGCAAGCGCGTGGAATTTAGACTGTCAGGTCAGGCTATCCCGCAAGATGCCCCGGTAAACGAAGTGCTGGAGCGTTATCAAAAAAGCTCGATGCGTCTTGCCTTGCAGGCCGTGCAATCAGGTGAGGCTCAGGCCATGGTCTCAGCCGGCGGAACCGGTCCCTTGGTGGTGCTTGCGCGCCATCTGCTGGGGGAAATTGGGCATTTGCGCCCGGCCTTGGTCGCGCGCATCCCGGCAGGTCCGGGGCGGCATGCCTTGATGTTAGATTTAGGCGCCAATGCGCAAAGTACGGCGCAGGATTTGGCCGACTTTGCCCGTTTGGGTGATGCGGCCGCGCGTTTGATGTTAGGTTTAGAATCCCCGCGTTTGGCGCTACTTAATGTCGGCACGGAAGAGCAAAAGGGCAGTCATGTGGTATTGGAGGCCAAGAGCCTACTTGATAATGCCCGTGAGCTTAACTTTTGTGGCTTTATTGAAGCCGATCGCATTTTCCGCGGCGATGCTGATGTCGTGGTGGCCGATGGCTTTGCCGGCAATATTGCACTCAAGGCCGCTGAAGGCGTGTATACCATCTTCTCCAAGGTCCCGGGCATTAAGCGCGTTTTTGCAAGGCTTGCCCATCCTGACTGGCTGATGCCGTGGCAATACAATGGCTCGGTGCTCTTGGGCGTGAACGGCAATGTGATTAAAAGCCATGCCAACGCCGGCGACGATGCCTTTGCCGTGGCGATGGTGGAGGCAGCAAAGGCGGCCGAGCTTGACTTGGCAAACGGGATGCGCGATATCCTGACGCATGCTGGCGCTTAAAGCATTGCTTTGGGCAGGAGGTTTGACGTGCTTACGCGCTCCTGCCTTAAAAAACGGCGGCGCTTTTGTTATCATATAGGATAAATTTAATCTAAATTCTTTGCTTTGCCTGCCTCAGATGCAACTTTGAGGTGCAAGGCTCGATCTATAAGTGGGGACGCTTTGTTTACCAGAATCCTCGGCACGGGCAGTTATTTGCCGGCACAAATCAGAACGAATGCAGATCTTGAACGTATGGTGGAAACCTCGGACGAATGGATTACCGAGCGTACTGGTATTAAGGAGCGTCGCATTGCCGCCCCCGAGGAAACGGCAGCTACCATGGGTGCGCAAGCGGCCAAGCAAGCTTTAGAGGCCGCCTCCCTGCAGGCTACTGACATTGATACCGTCATTTGTGCTACCACCTCAAGTGCCTATGCCTTCCCGTCAAGTGCCTGTGAAATTGCCCGCCTGTTAGGCATTGAGCGCGCGATGGCCTTTGATGTCGCCGCGGCTTGTGCCGGTTTTAGCTATGCCTATAGCGTGGCGCACAGCTTAATTTTAAGCGGTCAAAGCTCCAAGGTTTTAATTGTCGGCTCAGACTTGCTCTCCCGCGCCTGCGATCCTACTGATCGCACCACCATTATCTTATTTGGCGATGGTGCCGGTGCCTGTATCTTAGGCGCCTCCGATACCCAAGGGACGATTGCCTTGCACGCCAGTGCCGATCCTTTCTCTGGGGATTTACTCTCGCTGCCCATTCCGCAACGCGGGGCTATAGAAACTCCCTGGCTTTATATGAAGGGCAATGAAGTCTTTAAGCGGGCGGTGGTCGTATTGGCCGAATTGGTGACCAAGACTTTAGAAAAAGGGCAGATGACGGCTGCCGATTTAGATTACTTAGTGCCCCATCAGGCTAATTTGCGCATTATTGCCGCGACGGCGCGCAAGTTGCATTTAGATATGGCGCAGGTGATTGTCACTTTGGACAAGCAGGGCAATACCTCGGCCGCCTCAGTGCCCTTGGCCTTAGATGAAGGCATTCGTAGCGGGCGCATTAAGCGAGGCGACGTCTTATTATTAGAGTCTTTCGGCGGCGGCTTTACTTGGGGCTCGGCGCTGGTGCGCTACTAGTTTCATAAGGACTAAAGGCGCCTGCGGGCGCTTTTTATTTCAGGATTAATGGAGATTAGACGATGAAAAAATACGCCGTGGTGTTCCCCGGTCAGGGTTCGCAATCCGTGGGCATGTTTGCCTCCTTTATGGACAATGCCATTGTGGCTCAAACCTACGCTGAGGCCAATGAGGCCTTAGGCTATGACTTAAAGGCCGTGACTTTAAATGGTCCAGAAAGTGAGCTTAACCGTACTGAAGTGACGCAACCTGCCATTTTAGCTGCCTCCATTGCTGCCTATCGCGTGCTGACCTCCCAAACTGCAGGCTTACCTGCAGCCTTAGCCGGGCACTCCTTAGGCGAGTACAGTGCTTTGGTGGCCGCCGGTGCCATACAATTTGCCGATGCACTACGCTTAGTGCGTCTGCGCGGTCAGGCGATGCAAGAGGCGGTACCGGCAGGCTCGGGCGCTATGGCTGCGGTCTTAGGGCTTGAGGATGAAGTTATCAAGAATATCTGCAAGGAAGCATCGCAGGGCTTAGATGCCGTCTGGGCGGCTAATTTCAACTCCCCGGGGCAGGTGGTAGTCTCCGGTACTAAGGAAGCCGTAACCCGCGCCACGGTGCTCTTTGAGCATGCCGGAGCCAAGCGCGTGGTGCCGCTTGCCGTATCGGCACCGTCTCATTGCCCGCTGATGCAAAAAGCAGCCGATCGCCTGCAACAGGCCCTTACTGAGATTGAAGTTTTAGAGGCTAAGATCCCGGTATATTGCAATGCCTTTGCCCATGCCATCACCCATAAGGAAGACATTTTACAGGCCTTAATTTTGCAATTAACCGGCCCGGTGCGTTGGGTGGAGACGGTGCAGGCTTTAAAGGCCGACGGGATTGAAGTCTTAGTTGAAGCCGGCCCGGGTAAGGTCTTATGCGGCCTTAATCGTCGTATTGACCGTACTTTAGGCGCGGCCAATGTGCAAGATGAAGACAGCCTTGCCAAGGCGCTGCAGGCTTTAGCTTAAGATGTGACGCAAGGCGCCTTTAGCATGGGCGCCTGTAGCAATTAAAGGAGATCTTTTCATGGCAGTTTATGATTTTACCGGCAAGGTGGTGCTCGTTACCGGTGCTTCTCGTGGTATCGGCCGCGTGATTGCCGAAGAATTTGTTAAAGCCGGTGCGGTGGTGGCCGGTACCGCCACCAGTGAGGCGGGGGCTTGCAAACTTGAAAGTGAGCTTACTGCCCTCGAAGCTTCCGGCAAGGCCTATGGCTTTGTGCACAATGCTTTAGACTTATCGGCCGCGGCAAGCTTAGTGGCCGCCGTCACCGAGAAATGTGGCGCTGCGCCTGAGATCTTGGTTAACAATGCCGGTATCACCCGCGATGGGCTGTTTATGCGCATGAAAGATCAGGATTGGGATGATGTCATTGCCTGTAATTTAAGCGCCATTGCCCGCCTTACTAAGGCCTGCATTTCCCCGATGATGAAAAAGCGTAGCGGACGCGTGATTTCCATTACCTCGGTGGTAGGGGAAATTGGTAATGCCGGACAGTGCAACTATGCCGCTGCCAAGGCCGGAATCATTGGTTTTAGTCGCTCGCTTGCCAAGGAAGTAGGTGCACGTGGGGTGACGGTTAACTGCGTGGCCCCGGGCTTTATTGAAACTGATATGACTAAGGTTCTGCCGGAGGCGGCGCTACAGCATTGGTTGGAAAACATCCCCTTAAAGCGGATGGGCCAGGCGCTGGACATTGCCCGCGCGGTGCTGTTTTTGGCCTCTGACGATGCCGCTTATATCACGGGTGCGACCCTGGATGTAAATGGCGGCATGCGTTGTGCTTAAAAGCAATATTTATACCAGGTTTTGATGCATAAACCTGGTTAAAAATGCAGGGTTTACGCATCAAATAGATAAAATTCTATTGAAAAATCAATTACTTTTATCTAGAATGTGATGTGGAGATCAAATTTTATATAATTTATTTAATAATTGTGACATAAAGATCACAGTTTTAAAATTATACTTGTTGATTTTAAAAAAAACTGATCAAATACCTTCAAGTTTTTCTTGAGGTATTTGATTTGACGGTTAAACAGGCGATTGAGCAAATGATGGATTCAGTCAATGTGACTGATCTTAGAGTAGGAGGGCGGGTTACCTACCCACTTTTACCTACTTTATTCTCCATCATTATCGCTTGGTGCGCAGGTTGTAATTCTGCGCTCGCTGCCGCTGATTTTATCCACCTGCAAAAAGACCAGTTAGCCAAATTTATTCCTGGTTTCGGCCCTTGCGGCAATATCTCTCATGATACTATTCTGCGCTTACTCAAGTTGATAAGACTCTCTGAATCTGCAGCAGTTTTTAATTGATTTTGCAACAAAAATTGCAGAAAGCTCAGATAAAAATGATTTGCAAGTTCTTGCTATGGATGGGCAAACTCCATGCTCGATAATTTATGAGCCTAAGGAAGGTCAAAAATCTCCTCAGGATCGCCGTACTTATGAGCACCAATACTATGTCACCTTGTATGATTGCTCTAACAAGATGGCCATAGCTCAGGAAGACGTTTATGCCAAGGAAAACGAAAATAAGGCATGTATCCGCTTATGTTCTCTGTTTTCTTTAGATGGTTGTGTTGTAACCTGCGATGCCTTAAATACCACGCGCGCCGTCGCTAAGGCGATCATCTCGCAAGGTTGAGACTACTGCCTTGCAGTTAAGGACAACAAAAAGAAACTGGCCAACGAAATTAAAGCTAGCTTTGAAAACGCGGAACTTTTAGATGACCAAGCCATTTATTCAGAGTCACCGGTAGAGCTTGGGCATGGCAGAGTAGAAAATCGCATAGTTATCGCATTGCCGGCAAGTTGCATAAAAGCGCGGATCCTCGGTGAATGGGCGGAAGATGCCAGAACGATTTTCTTTGCGCGGACTTGTAGCCACGATAAAAAGTACAATCTAGATAAAGAGCATATAGTGCGCTACTACATCAGTTCACTGGATTTCGATGATCCTAAAATAGCTGAATATGGGCGGCAAGTGATTAGAATGCACTGGGCTTGCGAAAACTCTCTGCATTATGTCCTTGACGTTACCTACGGCCAAGACATGATGCGCGCAAAAAATCGCAATTATGTGCGCAATGCGCAGTTATTAAACAAAATAGCTTTAAATACCTCCCGTGTGGCGCAAGAAGACTACCGCAAAATTGACTCACAAATAAGCATCAGACGGTTAAAACGCATCATGTTCGCAAAGGTGGACCTGACTTGCCGGTACCTATGTAAAGCTATTCTAAACCTGCCTTCCGAAGCTTAAAACGATTAAGCTTTAAAGCCCCTTTGTAGCAAAAGTGTCCCTTGTTAATGCTAGGAGCAAACTTGCACCTGCAATGTCTACCACTGACGGCGCCTTCACGGAATATTTTACCTTCGCTATTTGGAAGCAATTTTTATACCATGTTTTGGCGCGTAAACCCTGGAAAAATCGTGTCTTTGGTCAAAAATTTTAGTATAAGATCTTAGCAAAATGCTAAATTTTCGGTAAAATTGAGCCGCATGAAGAGTTTTAGGGGTACGGCAAAATCGCAGATGCGCTTAAGAATGCGCTTTGCTGAGCACTTCTTTCACCTTTTAAGGCCAATTTTGGCACCACCTGAATCACGCATTGTTGATAAAGGAGGTTTTTACGTGCTCACGCCTGCGTGATCTCCTACAAACTTGTTGGTTTATTTAACTTTTTGCCGTTTTACAGAGATAAGAAAGATGGCTTTAACCAGAGCAGATATTGCTGACCGATTAGTGATGAAATGCGATTTTCCCAAGGGGGAGGCTCAACTATTTGTTGATGATTTCTTTGAAACCATAGCCTCAACCTTAGAGAGCGGAGAAATGGTTAAATTAACCGGCTTTGGTAACTTTGATCTCAAAGACAAAAATTCTCGCCCTGGTCGCAACCCTAAGACCGGCAAAGAAGTAACGATTACCCCTCGCCGCGTCACTACCTTCCGTGCCGGGCAGAAACTAAAGGATAGAATCGCCAACGGGCGTAACTAGTAAGCGCCAGCACATTCCGGCGCGCCATAGGCGCGCTATAATAAGCGCAAATAATTAGGCCACTCGTGGCGCCTAACTGTAGCAAGACAAATTTACAAGGACATTTTTATGCAGCAGTTTATCTTTGTCATTAAAGATCGTGATGGTGTGCATGCACGCCCGGCAGGCGCGATTATTAAGGAAGCCGGTCGCTATAAGTCTGAAATTAAGCTGACTGCCAAGGGCAAGCAGATTAACTTAAAAGGTGGGATCTTTGCTCTGTTGGGTTTAGGGATCCGTTGCGGTGATGAAATTGCCGTCACCTGCTCTGGCCCAGATGAGGCTGAAGCTGCGGCGGGCTTAAAGCAGAGCTTTGAAGATAACCTCTAAGGATTCTCTCGTGTAGCGTTGCAACTTTTCCTCTTTTCTCCTTTAAGTTGCAACGTTGCCACCAATTTTTCCCCTCTAGATGGCCTTTAGACATAGTTCTTTATTTCTCAGGCAACTTCCGTACAAAAAGCTTAAAAAACTTTAAGCGCAAACGGCTTTAAGAGAAAGTTGCCAGCCCTTGTTTGCTCCTAGATTTTAAACTTGCGTAGCAATTTGAGCGTTAATGGCGCGTAAGGCCGCCAAAGGATCGGGAGCTTTGGTGATAGGGCGGCCGATAACAAGATAGTCAGCTCCGGCCTGCAAAGCCTGTATCGGAGTTAAGACGCGCTTTTGATCGCCTAAATCTGACCCTTGCGGACGAATACCCGGCGTGACCTTTAAGAAGTTAGCGCCCAAATGCTGCCGTAACATGGTAGCCTCCTTGGCACTACATACCACCCCATTTAAACCGCAGTCTTTAGCTAAGGTGGCCAAACGTAAAACCTCATGCTCCACGCTATCGTTTACTCCCACCCCGCGTAATTGTGCCTCATCCATGGAAGTTAAAACCGTCACGCCTATTAACAGCGGTCGATGGGATAATTTAGCCACGGCCTCAGCTGCTGTTTCTAGCATCACCTTACCGCCTAAGCAATGCACATTGAACATATAAACCCCTAAGGAAGCAGCTGCCGTTAAGGCTTTGGCTACTGTCACCGGGATGTCGTGAAACTTTAAATCTAAAAAGACTTTAAAGCCGGCATTCACTAATTGCTCCACTAAGGCAGGTCCGGCAGCCGTAAAGAGTTCCTTGCCTACTTTAAGGCCACATTCTTGCGGGCTTACTTTGCTAGCAAAGGCAAGGGCACTTTGCGCATCCGCAAAGTCTAAGGCGGTAAAAATTTTAATGTCAGACATATTAATCTCCGTCAAGGCCGCGGATGGGCTTCATGGTATCCCAGCGTCTGCACGAAGGGCATTGCCAGAATAAAAGTTTAGATTGAAAACCACAGCGATGGCAGGCATAGCGGTGATTGGAAGCAATCTGCGCATCAACTAAGCTTTTTAATTGCAAAATAGCTTCATTCGCTGCCGCCCCACTGTCTTTAGAGCGCAAGCGCATCAAAGCTGAAAAGAGCTTTAAATTGGGCTTTTCTTTAACAAAGTTTAAAAGCATCAACTCAGCATCATCACGTCCAGAAGTCTGCTCAACGACCTCGGTAAGCTCAACCATCGCCTGTGCAGACTTCGTGCGCCGCACTAAATCATCTAAGGCAAAGCGTAAATTGGGATCGGCCTTGTTGGGAAAGCAACGTAAGAGATAATCCAAGCAGATAAGCCCACTATCGGCATTGAGGGCGCTTACTTCCTTAATTAGTTTATAAGCCTCTTCATATTGCCCATTATTTAGCAAGATGTCCGCCAAGCCCAAACGTGCGCGTATGGAATGGGGGAACACATCCAAAGCCTGCGTAAAGCCAGCACGGGCCTTAGCCGCATTACCGCTTAATAAATCCTGTTGTGCCACCTCACAATAGTACTGCGATAATTGCGAGGAAATGGAGCTACCTAAGGATTCACGGTATTTTAAGGCAGTGGCAATAGCTTGCGGATAATCACGCTCTTGCTCATAGAGCTTGACCAATAAACGTGCTCCATCGGTACGTTGCCGCGGAATTTGCACTAATTCCGTCAAGATCTCTTCGGCCCTATCTATTAAGCCGGCGGACATAAAATCTCGGCCTAATTCCAACTTGGCCAACTCATGCTCGCTAATATCGAGCTTTTGATTAGCCGCGGCCGCCTGATGCAAGGAAATAGCCTTATCGACCTCTCCGCGTTTGCGAAACAGATTGCCTAAAGCAAGATTTGTCTCAAAAGAAGGATCGGCTTCATTTAAATAGGCAATAAAGCGATCCACGGCCAAATCGCGATCATTATTGAGTAAATACTCTACTCCACGAATGTAGTTGTGATTTTGATGCGATTTAGAGTCCGCTCGCTTATTTTTCACACTCGAGCGGCCTACATAGTAGCCATAAGCTGCGGCCAGCGGCAGCAGCAAAAATAAGAGCTCAATCATTGATTAGCTGCGCCGGTCTCCGCTGCGGGGGATGCAGTGAGCTGACGCTGCTGTTCCTGTCGGCGCAGGCGCTTAACTTCAACCCTACTGCCATGCGCCTTAAACCATACCTTAAGGCAAAACAGTGAGGCTATATAGAGGCCGATAACAATACCGCAGATAATGCCTATCACTAAGACCATGCCCAACGACAGATTTGCTTTGACAAATAAGAAGTCAAAAGCAACTACGGTTTCATTAGCCGAACCTATGGTAAGGCCCAGCACTGCGATAACAATCAGAACGAGAATATAGAGTAAAAACTTAAGCATGAAAGTTTCCTCATCAAAATTGCCTCTATCATAGCATAATAGAAGCAACTTTCTGAGTTTACATCAATAGTTAAGCCTGCGTCGGCGCGACATTATTAACCCGGTCACGCAATTCAATGCCAGGCTTGAAGTGCACCACGCGACGTTCATCTAAATTTACTTTCTCGCCAGTCTTAGGATTGTGGGCTTCACGCGGCTCACGTACGCGGATCTCAAAGCTACCAAAGCCACGAATTTCAATGCGGTTGCCCGCAGACAAGCTCTCGATCATGATCTCGAAAATCTCGCGCACGCTATTGTCGATCATCTTGGGATTAAGATGAGCATACTGGCGGATCAATTTGTCGATCATTTCAGCTCGTGTCATAACTTCTCCTGAAAAATAGTCGCGCTTGATAAGCTCTCGCCTAGCCGCGCTTGCCGTGTTAGCGATACTATCTTAAAGTCTGCCTACGGAAAGAGCCCCGTAAGAGTTAAAAAAGCATTTTATCTTAATGACGATTAGCTTTCCAGACCCAAAATATTACCAATATACGGTCTTATTGTTATTTTTTACTGATAGTCACTGCAAAATTTTACCTACCGGAAACAAATTGTTCCAAACAAGCAAAAACAGCGATCCTGAACGTGTGCATTTTAGGCGATGAAACCTATGGTCTCAAGCGTAAGCATCAACTTTTTAACAAAACCTTGCGCTTGCTTACAAAAATTTATATTGATTTTACACCTGGGTGAATATGGTGGTGCCAAGCTCCCCATCAAGAGCATCCCTAATGGCCACAGCAAATGCCTATTCTAAGCTTGGGGATATACAAAAATAGCGGCTTTAAGCTCAAGTATTAAAATGCTGCTTTGGCCCCTCTGGTCTTAAGATAATGTGATTTTTATTGCTACCAAAAACACGTAGCCCCACAAAAAGATCCTTTCTGTGGGGCTAGTTTAGCCTAAGTAAAAGCGTTTAACGCAGATTACTCAGCCTTGTTGGAGGCGGCGGCGAAAGCGGCGGCCATAGCGGTCGGAGCGGCTTCCTGCTGCTGCTTCTCATTTAAGGACTCTAAAGCTTCCTTCTCTTCAGCCTCATCCTTAGCACGGATGGACAGGCTGAGCTGACGGGACTTGCGATCCACGTTCATGAACTTAGCTTCAACACTGTCACCGACCTTCAGAACGGTGGTGGCATCATCCACGCGATCGCGGGAGATGTCAGAGGCACGCACGTAGCCCACCACACCATCGGCCAGTTGCACGGTAGCGCCGCGAGCATCAACCTCAGTCACAGTACCGGAGACTAAGGAGCCCTTATGGTGAGTGGAGAGGTAATCGGCAAACGGATCTTCAGCGATCTGCTTTAAGCCAAGGGAGATACGCTCTCTATCCGGATCAACCTGCAGCACGATAGCGGTGATTTCGTCACCCTTCTTGAAGTCGCGCACAGCTTCTTCGCCGGACTGCTGCCAAGAGATGTCGGATAAGTGGACTAAGCCATCAATACCACCCTCGAGGCCAATGAAGATACCAAAGTCGGTGATGGACTTGATCTTGCCGGTAACCTTGTCACCCTTGGAGTGGTTCTCAGCAAACTGCATCCACGGATTAGGCTTGCACTGCTTGAGGCCTAAGGAAATACGACGACGCTCCTCGTCGATCTCCAGAACCTTGACAGTCACGGTGTCGCCCACGGAAACAACCTTGGACGGGTGAATGTTCTTGTTGGTCCAATCCATCTCGGAGACGTGGACTAAGCCCTCAACGCCTTCCTGAATTTCAACGAAGCAACCGTAATCGGTCAGGTTGGTCACCTTACCTTCGATGTTAGAGCCGACCGGGAACTTCTCAGAAATGTTGGCCCACGGATCTTCACCTAACTGCTTTAAGCCTAAGGAGACACGCTGACGCTCACGATCGAACTTGAGCACCTTGACGTTGATCTCATCGCCCACATTGACGATTTCGCTCGGGTGCTTAACGCGCTTCCAAGCCATATCGGTGATGTGGAGCAGGCCATCGACGCCGCCTAAGTCAACGAAAGCACCGTAGTCGGTCAGGTTCTTAACGATACCCTTAACGACCTGGCCTTCTTGCAGGTTGGCCAGCACGTTCTCACGCTCGGAGGAGTGCTCAGACTCGATCACGGCACGACGAGAAACCACCACGTTGTTGCGCTTCTGGTCAAGCTTGATCACCTTGAACTGGAGCTCTTTGCCCTCAAGGTGAGAAGTGTCGCGCACCGGACGGATATCAACTAAGGAACCCGGCAGGAAGGCGCGAATGCCGCCTAACTGAACAGTAAAGCCACCCTTGACCTTGCCATCGATAACACCAGTAACAGCCTCGCCGTCCTTGAAAGCTTCCTCGAGCTTGGACCAAGCTTCGTTGCGCTTGGCCTTCTCGCGGGATAAAACGGTCTCGCCATCGCCGGATTCGACAGACTCTAAAGCCACGTCGACAACGTCGCCCACCTTAACCTCAAGCTCGCCCTGGGCGTTCTTGAACTGTTCGGCAGGAATAGCGGACTCAGACTTCAGACCGGCATCAACGATCACAAAGTCGTTCTCAATGGCAACGATAGTGCCTTTGACCATGGAGCCCGGACGGGTTTCAATATTCTTTAAAGACTCTTCAAAGAGTTGAGCAAATGATTCCATTAAGGTAAAAAATTTCCAGTTGCGCCCCGCAGCATCCTGCGTTTGGGGGGTTATTAAAAAATGCAGACATCCTTTTCTGCGTCACGACGGCATTAGCCGTTTAGTTCTAAAGTCCCTAACTTTTCGTGAATAAAAGCCAGAGCCTTTTCTTCCACCTCTTCAATCGTTAAGGCGGTAGAATCGAGTATCAGCGCATCTGCTGCCGCTTTAAGCGGTGCCGTGGCACGCGTTCTATCGCGTTCATCGCGCTCTTTAATCTCTTGTAAGATAAGGTCGTAATCAGCTACCTTACCTTGTGCCTTTAACTGCAGTTCACGCCGCTTGGCGCGTACTTCAGCGCTGGCATCTAAAAAAATCTTGACCTGAGCATCAGGAAACACCACCGTGCCCATGTCGCGTCCATCAGCCACCAGACCAGGTTCCTTACGGAAATCTCGCTGGCGCTGTAACAGTGCCTGCCGCACTGCCGGTAAGGCCGCCACTTTGCTGGCATTAGCCCCGGCTTCTTCAGTACGAATTGCCGCGGTCACATCCTCACCATTTAACAGGACATGCACGCCATTGTCCTGCGGCTCAAAGCTCATATTGACCACCAAGGCTTCCTGCACTACCGAGTCTTCATCAAATAATGCCAAGCCTGCCTTACGTACGGCATAGGCCAATACACGGTAAATCGCTCCGGAATCTAACAGCGCAAAACCAAAACGTGCTGCCAAGCGGCGGGTTAATTCTCCCTTACCTGCTCCACCCGGGCCGTCAACCGCGATTACAATAGCTTTAGCCATGTTTTACATCTCGTTCTCAAAATTCTGCGCATTATATCAGCAAATTTCACTTTTTAGACGTCCTATAGTTAAATTTTGTGCGCAAATTTATCAACCCCGACCTCCCCTTATCTCACCTGCAGCCAACTTTTCCCCGTGGGCAAACCTATAATTCATCCTGCGCATATCACTATCTGAGCTTCCCTTTAACCTTGTTGTGGTGGTAAAGCAGGCTTAGCAGGTTAAACTGCCCCCAACTAAAATACGTTTCCTTACAGCAAAGTCTTACTTAATGCTATAGAACAAGCTGTACCAAGGAGGTATTAGCCTTAGCTGACCCATAGGCAACAGTAAATGAGCACGCGCCATGTCCTGCCCAAGTTAGCAACGCCCTGTGAGCAACAGACGCACTGACGCCCGCAAATGACCGCTTTTGTGTATAATACTCAAACTTTTTAAGGTATATGCATACGGATTAATGTAAGTGCAAATAGCTGAAATTATTCAACAAGGACCCACGGCCAAATTGCCCACCCGGCATGGTGTCTTTAACATTACTATTTTCCGCGATCGCAATCTGCTAGATCATGCAGTGCTTTCCTTGGGCAAACTTGATGACGGCGCTCCGGTGTTGTGCCGTATTCATTCTGAATGCTTAACCGGCGATGCTTTAGGAAGTCTGCGCTGTGACTGCGGCTTTCAATTAGATGCTGCTTTATCCAAGATAGCGGCCACCAAGCGTGGCGCCCTGCTCTATATGCGCCAAGAAGGCCGTGGCATCGGTCTTTTCAATAAGATTCGCGCCTATAAGTTACAAGATGAGGGCCTAGATACTGTGGAGGCCAACTTACGTTTAGGCTTTCCATCAGATGGGCGTCATTACAATGTCTGCGCTGAGATCATGCGCCGCATGGGTTTTGATAAGGTCATTTTAATGACCAACAACCCAGCCAAGATTGAAGATATCAGTCAGCATGGCATTACCGTAACCGCACGTGAGCCTCTAGAATACGGTCGCAATCCGTATAACGAGCATTATCTTGATACTAAAGAAGAAAAGATGGGCCATCTGTTGCACCATCAAGACTAAGTTATAGCTGCGCCCCTCAAGGCGCAGCCCTACCTTCCTTTCACCTGCCATTATTCGTCAGGCTTACCACCACTAGGCCGTGGCTACCACTTCATTGACCAAGGCCTTACCATCCACAAAGTCCTGCACATTTTGTAAGGTGGTCTTGGCGATATTGGTCAGCGCCTCCTGCGTAAAAAAGCCCTGATGGGAGGTCACGATCACATTATTAAAGGTTAAAAGACGCGCTAACACATCATCGGTCATGACCGCATCGGACTCATCGCTGTAAAAGTACTTAGCCTCCTCCTCATATACATCCAAGCCCGCGTAACCAATCTGCCCAGTTTTAAGTCCGGCGACCAAGTCCTTGGTGCAAATTAACTGTCCACGGCCGGTATTAATCAGCATCACCCCATGCTTCATCTTGGCAATGGAGCTGGCATTGATAATATGGCGCGTGGCATCGGTCAACGGACAATGTAGTGAAATGATATCGGCTTTAGCGCACAGCTCATCAAAGCTGACATAAGAAATCCCCGCCTGCGCCGCATAGGCGGCATCGGGGTAAATATCGTAGGCTAATACCTGCATGCCAAAGCCCTTTAAGATACTGATAAGCGCCCGCGCAATCTTACCGGTTCCCACGATACCGGCGGTCTTGCCATACATATCAAAGCCCATCAAACCGTGAAGTGAGAAATCTCCCTCGCGCGTACGCGAAGCGGCACGATTTATCTTACGGTTAAGTGCAAGCATTAAAGCACACGCATGCTCTGCCACGGCATGTGGTGAATATGCCGGCACCCGCACGACCTTAATGCCATGTTGTGCACAGGCCTTTAAATCAACATTATTAAAGCCGGCGCAACGTAGTGCGATAAGTTGCACGCCCTGCTCAGCTAAGGACGCTATCGCGGCGGCATCAGCCTTATCATTGACAAACAAACACACCGCCTGCGAGTTATGAGCGAGGATGGCGGTGGAAGCGCTTAAAGCGCTCGTTTGAAAGTTAAGCGTGAATTTATAATCAGCGTTGACGCGCTGCAAAAAGTCCTCATCATAGGGCTTGGTACTAAAGACGGTGATTTGCATCTTTTTAGCTCCTGACAATCTAGCCACCCTCAGCATAGCACCGCCCGACTCTTATGTAGCAGGAGCATAAAAAAATGCTTAATTTAGGCACAGTTAATGCAAAGATACACTAAATGCAATGTACCGGCTTGCTAAGTCCGGCAAGCTTAGCCGCACTTTTAGCTGCCCCATCAGGAAAGAGGCTTGCCAAGGTAATTGAATCGGCCAAATTTGCATGCCCCTGCTGTTTGAGTAATTTAATCAAGCTGCGCATCGGAGGAGTCGTAGCATATTGCGCATAATAATCTCGCACCACCTTTATGATCGTAAGATGTTCATTTGTCAAGGTTAAATTCATCTGCCGAGCGATCTCATTCATTAACTCCGGACTCCAATCGTCAGCATTGATGAGAAAACCTTCATCGTCAGTTAAAATTTCTCTTCCCAAATAGTTAAAACTCATGTATAATGCGCTCCCGTTGTCGCGGATGGATGGCAGAGCGGTTGAATGCAACGGTCTTGAAAACCGTCGAAGCCTTCCGGCTTCCGTGAGTTCGAATCTCACTCCATCCGCCAATCCAAACAAATTTTTCGCAAATTATACTTTCATTTTCCACAAAATTAAAATAATTTTTATTCCATTTTCCTATCCATTGGAAAATTAGGAAATTTAACTTCTCTCAGAGTTGTGATCTACAACTAAATTTAGAGCAAAATTTTTTGCCGGCGGTAATTTTCTTACAAAACAAGCAAAAGCGTTTGTAAAACAGCCGTTTCTGAATAATTGCCATAAAAATTGATACGTTGCCAGATACAAAAAGCCTTCAGCGGTTACTAGGCTCACTGCCTCATGCGCTAATTCGGATCAATATCCCCAAAAACCAAACCTAAGCGCAAAGCCTGGTACAGCAGGACTTTCAGCAGCTTCTAACCATGTTTAACTGTCATATACATGGGTCATAATAAATCGCCATTTAATGGTCATTTTGTGCTTTACATCTAACAATACAACTGATTGACAAAAGTTAAGAAAAACTAGACTATGAAACTTAATGTTTAAGCATATAATATGTTAATCAGTAATCCGTAATCTTAAGTGTTATAAGGACAGTGCTAACAAGCTTCTCATAAAACTGAGGTGATATATGTTAAAAATATGACGTAACAAAATCAAAAATGATGGTCAAAATTTAAGGTCAGATTAAAAGTTAAAAAGATGTGACTAAATCAGAGAGCATTAACAGCAGTGAAGCTCACTACTTTATAACATGCTATGCTAAGACTATCTATAGAAAAATTTACAAAGAAGAAATCAAAATGCTGCCTGATAAATTACCGAAACCCTCACGCTATGCACACGATAACGATCCGCAAACTGAAGCAGAATGGGAAGAATATTTTGAGTGCAGAAAAAAAATATGACCGTGATTTCAGTGAAGAAATGCGGAGAAAGATTTTTAAAACCTTGCTAAATATGGATTGTACTGATAAACGTTTCTTGGAGATAGGCAGGCTACAACCCTTAAGTCCTGATTATGTGTACAAAATTAAGCATTTACGAGGACTAAAATTAGTGCAGGATTTTAATCTTTATGATGCTAAAAAGAAATATCCTGATGAATTTTAATTAAAAATTGCAATAAAACAACCTTATTCGCATTTAGTGTAGTCATGAATAATATTGATTTGATGTTGCAGAAAAGACGCTTTTATTACTTGGTGATAGGCGGATAAGGCAGACGTAAACATTACTAAGACAGATAAATTTAAAGAAGCAGAAAGCCGTCCTTGAAAAATCTGGGCGCGCAATCCCATGACCTTTAGTTCATGGGTCAAGCGTCCCCCTAAAATGCTATGCTGGCGCGGTTAACATGCTTGGGGTACATCTGGTCTCTAGTTGACTGCGTGGGAGCACGCGGATGATGGCAAAAATTGCCCCCGCCCTTTGAGCGAGAGCGTCTTTGATACTTGCTTTAAGCGCTCTTACTCACGCATCGAGCTGATACCGACACGCAAGTACATCACCATCGACCAAATAGTCAGCACCGTGGCAACGGAGAGCAAAGCCAAGCTCCCATAAATCATCGGATCGTTATGGCGCCAAATGAGACCGGCGATGGCAACCATCTGAATGGTGGTCTTCCACTTGCCTACCCAGTTTACGGCCACCTGTGAGCGTTTGCCAATTTCCGCCATCCACTCGCGCAGCGCCGATACCACAATCTCACGCGAGATAATCACAATGGCCGGAATAGAAACTAAGAGATTAACGCCCTGAAAGAATTGTGAGGACTTTACCGAATAGTACTCCACAATCAGCACTAAGGCCGTGCATACCATAATTTTGTCGGCAACTGGGTCAAGGAAGGCGCCAAACTTGGTGGTTTGTTGTAAACGACGGGCTAAATAGCCATCTAACAGATCAGTTAACGCCGCTAAGATGAAGACAAAAGCGGCAAGCATATTGGAGCGAGGGGTGGGCCAATAAAACAAACCGACAAATACCGGAATTAGCAATACTCTTATGAAGGTAAGAATATTAGGAAACGTGCACATGTTTTTTCCTTAAAGGGACCGCTTAATAACAGCGTGCCGCAATCGCAAGCACTCACCTTGATATTATACAAAATGAACTGCCATGTGGCTGAGCTTACTTAACTAATCTAGCCACAACGGTCCTAAGTACTCCCGTCGTGGTAAATTAAAAGATGCCGGATAAGTCACATCCACCAAATACAAACCATTGGGATAAGCCGTAGGTCCGGCCACATTGCGATCACAGGCGACAAAGACTTCCTGCAACCACGCCGCCGTGCGCTCCCCTGACCCTACCATGAGGAGCGAGCCGACAATATTTCTTACCATATGGTTTAAAAAAGCATTGGCGGCTATATCAAAGACGATATAAGGACCATGACGGCTTACTTCAATAAAATGCAATAGGCGGTTGGTGGAGCGACTTTCATCATCGGCTCCGCAAAAGGAGGCAAAATCATGCTCCCCGCGCAAGATCTGCGCGGCCTGATGCATTGCAGCTACATCATACTCCCCACGATAATGACTCACTCCCGCTTGCAAAATACCCGGACGGTGTTGCGAGGCTTGCAAGATATAGCGATAACGCCGCGCCCGTGCCGAAAAGCGTGCATGGAAGCTTTCATCGACATGGCAGGCCCAGGTAACGGCAATATCCGGTGGTAACTTAGTATTAGTGCCCATCACCCAGGCGCGATCAGGTCTGTCGTTGGTAACATCAAAATGCACTACCTGCCCGGTGGCATTGACCCCAGCATCGGTACGCCCAGCACACACTAAGCTTACCGGTTGAGCGGCAATGCTAGAGAGCGCTTGCTCCAGCTCCCCTTGTACGGTACGCGCGGTATTTTGACGCTGAAAACCTGCATAGTTCCAGCCTGCATATTCAATTCCTAAAGCAATGCGCATTGATAGATCCTGCAAAAAAGTAGGCTTAAGTTAACGCCCTGCCCCAGAAGTCGGCTTGGGAGCGGCAAAAACTTTATATTTAGACACCAGATAGGTAATCGCGGTTACGAGCACCATCGCCACAATAATCGGCACCAAACCACGCATCCAGAAGGTCACCATCAGATAAACGAGAAGATTGCGCAGCAAGAGCATCGACCCTGACAATAAGAAAAAGCGCGTCATGCTTCCGCTTTGTCTAAAGGTGACATAGCGATGGCCAAAATAAGAGACAAAGAAGGCCACCCCAAAGGCACAGGTGGTGACCACGTTTTCATGTATGCCTGGGCTTAAGTAAAAGAGCACTAAGGTGACCGTAAGATCGGTAAGCGTCGCCATGCCGCCTACCAAAACAAAGCGGGCTAATTCAAAAATGCCCCCGCCCTGACGCAGTTTATTTAACCATGCTGCCATTAGGCTTTACCTGTATCTTGCTGTGAAGCCGCACTCTCAGCGCCCTGCTTTTCACCTACAAAGTAAATGCCATTGGCGCTGTGTTGTGTCCCCTTAGGCAAACGCGTAGCCAGTGCACCTTTAATTTGCTCTGCCACAAAGACCGGACGATGTTTGACTTCCTCGGAAATGCGTCCCAAATACTCGCCTAACACGCCAATGGAAATCAATTGCACTGCGCCTAAGAACAGCACCACGCACATGGTAGAAGCATAGCCCGGGACATCGATGCCGGTAAACATGGTCTCCACAATGATCCAGCACATATAGATAAAGGCCAATAAGCCAATCCCCGCGCCAATATAGGACCACACCCGCAAAGGCAAGGACGAAAAGGACACAATGCCATCTAAAGCAAAGTTCCACAACTTCCAGTAATTCCACTTTGTCGTGCCAGCCACGCGCTGTGGACGCTGATAAGGCACGCCCTTAGAGGAAAAGCCCGGCCAGGCAAACAATCCTTTCATAAAGCGATTGGACTCATGCAAGAGGCGCACGGTCTGCACGATTTTTCTATCCATCAGGCGAAAATCTCCCACGTTGGCAGGGATCTTGACCTTATTGGACAGACGATTGAAGACAAAATAAAAGCCCCCTGAAGTCACGCGCTTTACTTCAGTGTCCTGCGAGCGATCGACGCGCACGCCATAGACATGATCAATGCCTTCATCGCGCCAGATCTTAATAAAATCAAGTACCAACTCCGGAGGATCTTGCAAATCGACATCCATCGGGATCACCGCATCGCTATCAACCACATCAAGCGCCGCCGTCATCGCC
>JAHLFG010000062.1 GCA_018883895.1 Candidatus Anaerobiospirillum merdipullorum | reverse complement strand
AAGCTGGGGATCAGAGCCAACTTAGCTGAAGCGATCGGTAGCATGCTTGCCGATGAGTACCAAGGTACAGCATCTACCCAAGGGTCACCACTTCCGTAACAATATCTAAAAAACCTCACCTAAACGCAAAGTCAGGTACAGCCTGGCTTTCAGCCCCTTCTAACCATTTTTAACTGTCAAATACAGGTATATAAAATTTGATCTCCACATCACATTCTAGATAAAAGTACTTGATTTTTCCATAGAATTTTATCTATTTGATGCGTAAACCCTGCGATTTTTCAGTGCGATGCGTCGGGAATGAGGGGGCAAAATGATAAGCATGCTCGGCATTAATTTTGAGGTTTATAAATAAGATGCTACAGGCTGAAGATGCCTTAGAATTATTGGCCGATCCTACGATGGTACAGGCTGATTTTGATCTCAATTCTCTTATCGGCTTGAACTATCCCGGCGCATTTATCTTTCGTATGCGCTCGAATAGTGGGCAGCTATTAGGGATTTTACCCGGGGATTTTGTGGTGGTGCGCCGAGATCTCTTGCCCTATCCGCAAGCGCTTATCATTGTCTACCTTAATGAGCGCTATCAATTGTTAGAAGTAAGCTCTGCACAGCAAGCAAAATTAGCCCACGGTCAGATCTTTGGGGTGGTATGTGCCGTTTTTCGTAAGTCCGGCCATAAAGCCAAAGCTGAGGACAAAAATAGCGCGTAAGTTTAGGCTAAGATAAGTGGGTATGATGAAGTTTAGGTTTTAGGGAGCAGGTGTGATGGCAGCGTTGCAAGTGGCTTTAATTGGTTGTGGCGCCATTGGGAGGGTACAGGCTAAAGCTTTGCTGGCCTTGCCTGAATATCAGTTGGTGGCCTTAGTAAATCGTCATCGAGATAAGGCTGAGGCTTTGGCCAATGAGCTGGGGCTTAAATTGCCTATTTTTACGTCTGCAGATGAGCTCTATGCGCACGTCACCTGCGATGTGGTGACTATTTGCCTGCCTCCGGCGCAGCATCATGCGGCAGTATTGCAAGCCTTGGTAGCAGGCTGTCATGTGATGGTTGAAAAGCCGATGGCCTTATCGGTAGCGCAATGCCAGGAAATGGTGCTGGCAGCACAAAACGCGCATCGCTATTTGGGAGTTATCTGTCAAAATCGCTGGAAAGACGCTAATTTTAGACTTAAGGCCTTACTTGACAGTGGCAAGCTCGGGCCCATTTTAGGTGGGGAATTGCGCAGTTTATGGTGGCGGGGTGGTAATTATTATGATCCCGCGTGGCGTGGCACCTGGCAAGTGGAAGGGGGCGGTTGCTTGATGAGCCATGCCGTGCATCAATTGGACTTACTTCTTTGGCTTATCGGGAAACCACAGGCGGTCAGTGCGCATATGCGCAACGTGGCTCATGATAATAGTCAATGTGAGGATTATGTCACGGCCAATTTTGATTATGGGAGCTTTAACATAAATTTTATCTGCTCCTTAGTCCATCAGCATGAAGAGCAGGGCTTATATCTTGATACGGTCAATGCTTCTTTGGATGCCGGTGGAATTCATTGCTTGCAAGCCTTGCCCAACGGCTATCCGCAAAACAATGACAGTAAAAAGGCACAGCTACAAGCCATAGTCGATGCTCTTGCTCCTTTGCCCTTAAGCGGGCATGCGGCACAATTGCGTCATTTTGCGCAGGTGATAAATGGTACGGCGTGGCCCTGTGGTACCGGCAATGAGGGAATGGCCGCTATCGAGCTTATTGCCGCCCTCTATAAAGCGGCGGTGACGCAGAG
The DNA here is from genome assembly GCA_018883895.1 of Candidatus Anaerobiospirillum merdipullorum. Lineage (GTDB taxonomy): Bacteria > Pseudomonadota > Gammaproteobacteria > Enterobacterales > Succinivibrionaceae > Avisuccinivibrio > Avisuccinivibrio merdipullorum. The sequence continues at coordinate 63,923 of JAHLFG010000062.1, read as the reverse complement.
TGTGGTGAGCTTGCCTTTGGCAAGTGACGATCCTTTTTGTCACCATGAGACGCGGGTACCCTTAATGCCGCATTTCCATGAGAAAAAAGTAAGTTTGGCCACCACGCCCAGTCTTACGATCTCGCTTTAAGTTTTCGCGGATTATTTTCTTAAGCGTAAGGCTTGCACCGGGGGATTTTTTGGCTAAGATATGCCCCAAGGTTTTGTCCTCAGGCGGGTACAACTAGCTTTAAAAAGCAGGCTTGCTATGTGATAAAAGCATAAAAAACAAGCTTTACGGGTGAGAAGATCTAATGGAACTTAAACGAGAGCGTCAACTAATTTGGGCCAATCGGGCTTCTTTTTTGGTAGCCGGCTGTGCGGTGGCGGCTTGGGCTCCGTTGATCCCTTTTGTACAGGAGCGTTTTTCCCTCCAAGAACAGCAACTTGGTATGTTGCTCTTATGCGTGGGCATTGGTTCAATATGTTCGATGCCCTTAAGTGGTTTTTTGGCCGCACGCTGGGGCTGTCGTACCTTAGTTTATCTGGGAACGTGCTTACTGTCTTTATGTCTGCTGGCCATCAGTATGGTGCAAAATATATATCTGATGGGCGCAGTGCTGTTTTGCTTTGGCGTAGGTTCGGTGCTCATTGATGTCACGTCTAATATTAATGCCGCACGCGTGGAGCTGATGCTTAAGCGGCCGATTATGTCCGGTTTGCACGGATTGTATAGCGTCGGGGGTTTTATCGGCTCTTTATGTGTGACCTTTATTCTCAGTGAGGGCATCGACTTAACCACTACGGCGCTCCTTACGGTAGTGCTCTTGTTGGCCATAACTGTGATGGGCTGTCGGCATTTGCTCAACTCCGGCCAAACGGCGGCACAAGATGAGGCATCTTCCGGTAACCAGCGCATTTTCCATCCGCTGGTTATCTTGGTAGGTGGACTGTGCTTTATCATGTTTATGACCGAAGGCTCAATGCTCGATTGGACCGGCGTGTTTTTACGCCAAGAGCGTAATGTGCCCATCGAGCAGGCAGGTTATGGTTATGCGGCCTTTGCCATAGCGATGACTATTTTCCGCCTAAGTGGCGATCGCTTAGTGCAATTTTTGGGCAGACGGCGCACGCTGTGCTTTGGCACCTTGGTGATTTTCTGTGGCTATTGCCTAGCGGTGATGGTACCGCATCCGCTCACCTCGCTTTTGGGCTTTTTCTTTATTGGCGTGGGAGCTGCCAATGTGGTGCCACAATTAATTTCCTATACGGTGACCATCGAACAAGTCTCGATTAATGCGGCCGTAACCTTGGTAAATTCAATTGGTTTTACCGGCATTTTATGTGGTCCGGCCTTAATTGGTTTTATGGCTCATGCCATCGGTCTGCCCCAGACCTTTATGGTCATCTCCTGCCTAGTGTTCTTGGTAGGGGGTATCTGCTTTTTCTTACTTAAAGTGCGCCGTTAAAGCACACCTCCCAGCCCACCTGATAATAGGCCTTATCAGGTGGAGCTCTCACCACCGCCCGGTGCCCCCTAAAGATTTAATTTTGGGATAAAATAACAACGATTTAATTTAAAAGGATGAAATATTCATGGCTTTACGCATTGCAATTTACGGTTATGACACGGATATCGGTAAGCTTATTATTGAGGTGCTCAATGAGCGCAATTTCCCCATAGCTGATTTCTTCCCCTTATCGCCGCTTGCCGGTGAATTTGACGCCGTAACGGTGCAAGGGCGCAATTTCATGATAAGTCCGGTCGATGAGTTTGATTTTGCCCGTGCCGATATCGCCTTCTTTATTACCACCAGCGATGAAACCCTACGTTTGGCGCCCAAAGCCCGGGCAGCTGGTTGTGTGGTGATTGACAATAGTCGTACTTATGCGGGGTCAAAAGAGATCCCTGCTATTTTACCTGAGCTCAATCCGTACTTAATTAAAGATGCCATCACCGCCAAGGCAGTGGTGCCGGTATCAAGTGTGACCACCGAATTGGCTTTACCGCTTGCTGCCTTACATGATGAATTTGGCTTGCAGGGTTTTAATGCCGTGGTGCTCGAGTCGGTGTCTGAGCATGGCCGTGCCGGTGCCGAGACCTTAGCCCGTGAGACGGCTTTATTATTAAATGGCATGCCCACCGAGGATTCTTCCTTCCCGGCACAGCTGGCCTTTAATCTGCATACCCGCATCGGCGATTTGCAGGAAAATGGGAGCTCGGTGCATGAGGCGACGGCGCTTCAAGAATTAACTGCTTTGCTTGGTGACTTAAAGCGTGGCATGTCACTTACCTGTCTGCAAGTGCCGGTCTTTTATGGCCATACGGCTAGCATCCACTGCGAGCTTGAAGAGGATGTCAGCTTAGATGAGGTGCAAGAGTGCTTCAAGCAACAGGAGTATTTAAGCTTAAGTGAGCCGCAAGAGCTCTTAACGCCGGTGACCCATGGGGTGCGCGACAATAAGATCTATATTACTAGGTTACGGCAAAGTGGTAAGCGGAGCTTTGATTTTGTCTGCATTATGGACAATACGCGGCGGGGCGAGGCTCTTAATTGTGTGCAAATTGCTGAGCTCATCAATGCACAAGCACAAAAAAATTAGTATGCTGATGGACGGCGTAGACTTGCACCGGTAGCACCAAGGTTGATGAAGGGGGGCTATGCGTAAATTAAGTTGGGCATTACTTGCTTTAGGCGCAGTGGCCGTCCTGAGCGCGCACGGCACGCCGGTAACATCCACCTCTGGCTCAGCCGCTACTCCTACGGCGGTAGCATCAACATTGTTACCTACCAATACTGCCTCTTTGCCCCCTAATGTTTCAGTAAGCCCTGCCGGGGCTTACTATTATCAAGTGCAACGTAATGACACCATTTGGTCGATAGCCAAGCGTTTTTTACCTGCGGTGCCTACGGTGGATGAATATCAGGTAATTGCGGCAATTTATCGCGCCAACCCACAGGCTTTTTTGCACGGTGATGTCAATTTACTGCAACAAGTAAGGCTTACCATTCCGCCACTTGAGGTCATGGCGCAAGAAAAGCAGCAAACGGGCATTGATCTGCTACGCGGTAAAATACGCGCGCTCCCGTCTTTAGAGTCACGCCGTGCGCCCGCGCCGAAGCGTTTAACTGCGCTCCAAGAAAAGGCACAAGCCCAAACTTTGACGCCTCCTGTGGTAGGGGCAAGGGTCGATGAAGCTGTAGCAGTAGCACCGCTTTTGCACGCAAAGCCACAGGCGCAAGAGTTGCTGGCAGATGAAGTCAAAACGCTCAAACAGCGTTTGGCCGATGAGATTTTCAAGTTACAACAAGCTAAGGCGCAATTGCAGGATGAAGTTAACGCCCTGCAGGCAAAAATGGCGCGGATGCAACAGCAAAGCCAAGCTCAGGAGGAGCAATTAAAGGCCCTTGAGCAACAACTTACAAAGCTACAAACGCAGCGCCCGCCACTTGTACCATCGGGGGCCTTACTGTGGATTTTACTTAGCATCAGCCTGACAACGCTTATTTTGGTGGTGCTCCTGTTTAGCGTCAAACTATGCAAGCGCAAGTTACGCAAGCTGCCGCCAAGTAAAGAGCTATCTTCGATGACGTCGGTGCAGCAGACAGCGAAGGATGAGGTAGCTCACCCTGCCACCAACGTAAGCCTTAACGCGTCTACAACACAGGAAGCGGCAGGGCAAACCAAGCCTCCGGTAACGCCAGCACCATCTGCGGCGGTAGAGACGTCAGGGCCGTCTGTGGTCACGCCTGCAACGGCGGACTACCAAGGAAAGCCTCAGCTTACGCCTAGCTCTAAGCCAAGGTCAAAGCGCACGGTGGAGCTTATGGAGGTAGTAAATTGGACGGTGCCGCCTGAAGATGATTTTGTGCCGGTACTAAGTAAGACGCCGCTTGCACAAGCCCCTGCCAGAAAGCATCAACTGCCAAGCACCGCTTCTCTATCGCAGTTAAGTTCTTTGGGCAATCGCCGGCGAACGCAACGTACCTTGCAGGCTAACTTAAATTTAGCTGAGCTTAATTTTAAGGCAGGCAAGCTAAATGAAGCGCAGGCCTTACTTCAGGCGCTTAAAGCAAGCGGCGATGCGCGTTTTGCCAGGAGAGCGCAGGAGTTGGAGCAACGCTATGTTAAATAGTGCAAAATGCACGGAAGTCGAGGCTACGCTTTTTCCCGGACGGGACTTAATTACCCTGACGCAAGATGGTTTTAGCTTTCAGGCAGATAAGCAAAGTGCCCAGGCTCTAATGCAATTACAGACGCAGGCTGAGCGAGAGCATCTTACTTTGCGTGTCTGCTCGGCCTATCGCAGTGTGGCGCGTCAATATGAAATCTTCAGTGCCAAATATCATGGGTTGCGTCCAGTTTTGGATAAAGATGAAAGGCCACTTAACCTTAAGGGCATGAGTGCGCAGGAGAAAATTCAGGCTATTACTTATTTTTCGGCCTTGCCGGGTTTATCGCGTCATCATTTAGGCACCGATTTTGATGTTTATGCGCTAAACCTGCTACCGCCTGGGCAGCGCTTAGAGCTTACCTGTCGCGAATATGCCCCCGGCTCTTATTTCTATCCCTTAGGGCAATTTCTCAAGGCGCATAGTGCAAGCTGTGGTTTTATCCAGCCTTTTTGCTCTCCTTCTTGGAAAGGTGGGCGTGAGCCGTGGCATTTGTCTTATCAGGCGCGCGCCGATGCGCTCTTAAAAGGCTTTAAACTTGAGACTTTGTTGGAGTTTTATCAATTATTTGATGATGAATTAGTAGCTCCCTTAGTTGCTTATGCGCGCACACATTATCGTGATTTGCTATGTATAAGCTAAGTAGGGTGCCTTAAACTGTATTTAACATATAACCACAAATGAGGATTGTATTATGTTTACGAACAAAACTTGGCTAGCTGTAGGTTTAGCATCGCTCCTTGGGGGCATGGCTTTAAGTGCGCAAGCTGCGGACTTAAATATCGCTCAATTGGCAGCGCCCGCTCCGGAAAGAGTTGCTGCCCCGGCTCCGGCACAACCGCTACCTCCGGCAGCAGAGCAAGGTCGCCCGCAGGGCTTTGACAATAGTGCCCCGCAGGTGGCCGACGCTTATGGTCCACGCCCGGGTGCTGGCTATGGCCGTGGTTATGATGGTGAACGTGGTTACTACTATCGCGATGGCTATTGCCCGCGTGGTTTTGATAGACCTCATCACAGAGGCGATCGCTTCTATTGCCCGCGTGGCTATCATCGTGGAATGCAGGACATGATGACCGATGAGCGCTATAGTGCAGAAGTAGATGAAATTGAGAATATTGAAGATCTGCTCTTTATCGAGCGTAAGGTCTTACGCGCCCTGCAGAACAATCCGGACGTGACCACGGCGCAATTAAGAGCGCAGGCTAAGACGGTAGTTGATTTAAAAAATCGTTTAGATGCCAAATATGATGCGCTTATGCAAAAATATATCGATGATAATGGTGATGATGCACTGCCAGGCTATTACGATGGCCGTAGACCGCATCACTTCATGCGTCATCATCGCAATTGGCATCACTACTAAGTTAAGGCTGTTTGTAGCCTAAGAGAGAGAAAAATGACGGAAGAACTGCATAATGTCGTAATCATCGGCTCCGGACCTGCCGGCTGTGCCGCCGGCATCTATACCAGCCGTGCCAATTTGCAACCGGTATTGATTACCGGTGATGAGCCCGGCGGGCAATTGATTACCACCCCGGAAATTGAAAATTGGCCGGGGGCGATGGGTTCGCCGTCAGGTTTTGATCTTATGGCCAAATTGCAAGAGCATGCCAAATCATTGGGCACGGTCTTTATCTCCGACAAGGTGGTCAAGGCCGAGCTCAAGGGCCCGGTCAAACATTTAACCTTAGGCTCGGGTAAGGTTTTGCACACTAAGAGCGTCATTATTGCCACCGGTGCGTCGCCACGCGCTTTACAGGTGCCAGGCGAGGATGAATACCGCGGTAAGGGCGTATCCTATTGCGCTACTTGTGACGGCTTTTTCTTCCGCGGTAAGGAAGTGGCGATTGTCGGTGGTGGCTCCGCGGCCTTTGTCGAGGCTCTGTTCCTGACACAAATGTGCGCTAAGGTTTATTTAATCCATCGCCGTGAAGGCTTTCGCGCCGAGGCGGTCTTGGTGGATAAATTTAAAGAGCAAATTAAAGCCGGCAAGGCGGAATTTGTCTTAAATGCCGTCGTTACCGCCGTCAACGGTGATGGACAACGCGTGACCGGTATTACGGTCAAGCAGCAAGATAAGAGCTTTGAACTGCCAGTATCCGGCATGTTTGCTGCCATTGGGCATATGCCGCAAACTATGCTGTTTAAGGATGAACTACGTTGCGATGATGCGGGCTATTTAGTCATCGGTCAGGGCAGTGAGACTGCTTGCTCTGAGCCAGGCGTTTTTGCCGCTGGCGATTGTGCCGATAAGATCTATCGTCAGGCCATTACCTCCGCCGGTGCCGGCTGTAAGGCCGCGTTGGATGCCGAGCATTTCTTACTGGCCTAAGTTTCTCGAGGGGGCCAACATCCTGTGCCCCCCAATCAATCAAGCCTTGTAGGGGTATAAATCAAAGCTACGTTATATGGCCGTATGTCAAGCAAAAGGTTTTATGTAGCCTTGGATGATGATAGCGGCAAGGCTACACTCCTTAAAAACTTAAGCTATGAGCTTGTCTATCAACTTTTGGTAGCACTGCTTTTGCACCAAGCCAAAGATTGTAGCTAAATTTTTGTATAGTAACTTAGGTATAACTTTTACTTGATATAACAAGCTTAAAATGTGAGGTGACTAAAAGACGCACTATTTTGGACGTGGCAAAATGACAGCACTTGGTTTTTAAATAATCTATTTGTTTATCTTAATTTCCAAGAATTTACTGACTAAAAGTGTTTTGCTTTGTTTTAAATGGTGATCTATGAAAAATTTAAAGTCACTATCAACTTTTGCTGTAGCCTTGGGCTGTTTTGTGCTTGCATCTACGAGCATGGCCGCCATTACGGATGCGGCATATCGCTATGGTCCTGAAGGGCGGGGCATTGATAATAAAATAGTGGATGGACCCACTCTAAAGGTCGGCACCTACAATATCGGCTCTGCACGTATTAGCAATGTCGATGACATTGCTAAAGCGATTATGGCTTTAGATGTGGATGTCCTCTCTTTAAATGAGGTTGACAATAAGACGGCGCGTTCTGGCAAGGTCGATCAAGCATATGAAATTGCGCAAAGGACCGGCATGTATTACGCTTATGGTCCGACCATGGATTTTGAGGGTGGGCAGTACGGCATTGCCATCCTCTCGAAGTATCCCATCGTCAATCAAGAGGTCGTTAAATTACCCTCTGACGATCAAGAGCCACGTATTGTGCTCCTTGCGGAAATTGATGTTCCTCAGATGGAGTCATCATTAATCTACATGAATACCCATTTAGATTTTAATGAGAATCATCAACTGCAATTTAAGCAAATTAGAGCCATTAACGATTTGGCCGTAGCCAACAACTCACCGCAAACCATTAATCATTTCACTACTAAGGTTAAGATCTTAGCGGGAGATTTTAATGATACCTATAATGCCCAAACTTTAGCGGAGTTATATCGCTATTGGGATCTGGTGGCGACAGATAATCCGTATGATATGAGATCGTGGCCGGCATCTAATCCAAGCGCCGATTTGGACCATATATTTACCAATCGCGGTCAGCAATGGGAGATTCAGGACGTTACGGTCTACCAAGGTGATGATCTGAATATTAAGTGGGCGGATACCTCCGATCATGTGCCGGTGATTGCCACCTTAAAATTAATCGAGCAATAGACTTTAAATTTAACCGCAACATGAAGAGCATTGAGTACGGGGGGCAGGTGCCCCCTGTAGTGGTGCTTACTAATTGAGCTGGAGTTTTTCTAGCAACAAGAGATAAATCTGCATGAGCTTATCTAAATCATCCACCGCCACGCGTTCATTGACCTGATGAATGGTCGCCGAGCGCGGTCCAAACTCCAAGACCTGCGTGCCCAAGGGGGCGATAAAGCGCCCGTCTGAGGTACCGCCTGCCGTAGAGAGCGTAGCATTGCTACCGCATACCTCCAAGATGGCCTCTTGTAGCTTGGTGCACAGCTCCCCTTGCGGACAGAGAAAAGGCTCACCATTTAAGGTGTACTTGACCTCGGCCTTTAAATTAAGGCGTTGCAAGATCTGTTTCACCTGCGCATCAATACTGTCCTTGGTTTGCAGATTATTAAAGCGCCAATTACACATTAAAGTGCAAGTGCCGGGTACCACGTTTTCCGCGCCGGTGCCGGCATGCAGATTGGTACACTCAAAGGAAGTGGGCGGGAAGACCTCATTGCCATTATCTAAGGGCTCTTGTAAGGCGGCAATTAAGCTTGCCATCTGATGAATCGGATTTATAAGGCGCTCGGGATAAGCTACATGCCCTTGCACCCCGTGCACGGTGATATTGGCAGTAAGTGAGCCGCGCCGCCCAACTTTAATCGTATCGCCAAATTGCGCCCCGCAGGAAGGTTCACCGACCAAGCAAAAATCGGGCACTAAGTTCAGCGCACGTAGCTTGGAGGCAACATATTTCACTCCACCTATGCCATCGCCTTCTTCATTGGAAGTGATAAGTAAACCGACCGTGCCGGCATGATCTGGATGGGCGGTGACAAAGTCGCGCAGGGCAATGGTCATCGCGGCATCGGAGCCTTTCATATCGGCAGCTCCGCGTCCCCACAGCATCGGTATATTGCTCTCATCCGGCGCAATGATGCCCTCAAAGGGCGGATGGGTCCAATTAGCGGCCTCGCCAGGGGGCACCACATCACTATGGCCTAGAAATAAGGTGAAAGGAGCACCGCTGCCATGAAGCGCCAACAGATTGACGGTTCCGGCTTCATAAAAGACCTCAGTGCGAAAACGCAAAGGTTTTAAATATGAAAAGAGCAGATCTTGACAGCCCTCATCTTGCGGAGTCAGGCTTTGGCGTTTAATCAAGCGTTGCGCTAAGGTAACGGTGGCAGAAAGCGGCGCGCTCATATTATGCTTAATCCTCAGAGGGGTACTGTAAAAAGAGCTTACGCTCTAAACGTAAGAATTGATAAGCCTCAGGCTTGCTTTGCTTGATTTCGCTTGAGGCACGCCCATAGCGAATATCGGTAAGCAATAGACGATCTTCTGCTGTTAAGGCGGCCATGGCCTTTAAATATTGACGCACAAAGTCACCGGCTAATAATTTATCCCACGGATAGACGGTGGAAATGGAGCGTAGCACGAGCATGGATAGGGTATCGACGCTAATTAAGCATTGCTCGTTTAAATAAGTTAAAAAGTCCTTAAAGTTTTGGTAATCGCCGGCGAAGTCATAGAACTTAAGCATCGAGCTTTGGGCCCCGTCGGGGTAGATTAAACAGCCCTCAGACGCGATAATCTTCACAAAATTGGGCTTAATTTCAGCAGCTGTAGCCTGTTCTTGAATGGCCGCTTGGCACTTGTCTGAGCAGATGATATTGGGAGCTGAGCTCATTAAAGCAAGCACTTCACACAAATCAGTGGCGCCATAACGCTCAAGCTCACTATCTTCCACCTTCACCGCAAGTAGCGCATTTAACTTATTTTCCGGCTCACGCATAACCTTATGCGCATCCGGTGGGCAATCCGGTGTCAGCCGAGTAATTTGTGACATGGTAAATCTCCGGTTAAATTGTTGTGCAACATATTAACAAAAATCACCATGTCACGGACAACGATCAATGGGCGCGCTTTAAGGTAAAGAGATTTATTTGTGACTGCGTGCCTAAGCGGGCACAAAAGCCTTGCCACAAACCGGCACCTTCACTGACATAAAGTTGCATCTTACCTAAGTGATATAAGCCTGCAAGCAGGCCCTGATTGGCCGCCCCGGTTAAAACATTCAAAAGCGGCACTTGTCCACCATGCGTATGACCGCTGAGCATTAAATCAATGCCAAAACGCGGATCGGCATATTGTTGGGTCCCGCGCGGCTGATGTGCAAGTAGCAGACGAAAATCATCGTCCGCAAGACCGGTGAGAGCCTGTTCAATATTAGGACCGTTAAAGCCACGCTCACCTGCCCGCAAAGCTTGCGCATCATCCAGGCCGACGATGGAAAGCTGTGCGCTCCCGACTTGCGCCCTTGCATGGGCATTTATCAGTAAGTTAAGTCCGTGGGCTTGATACCAGCGTTGCCACTCCCCCATCCCGGTGATGTATTCATGATTGCCGGCAATGTAATAAACGCCTAAGGGAGCCTGCAATTTTGTAAAGGGCAACATGTCCTTGCCTCTTTGGCTTGGATTGCCGTCTACCTGATCGCCGGTGAACACAATTAAATCAGGCTTAGCCTGCATTAATTCCTGGACAATGCTCTCAGAGCGTGCGGCGGTAAAGAAGGGTGAGGTATGGACATCACTTACCTGCGCAATGGTCAGCCCCTCTAAATCAGGATGCAAATTGGCAATATAAATATCTTGCCGGTCAAATTGCGGTAGCGCCTGCGCAAAGATCAGCGCCACTACGGAGCAAATGCTGATAAATATCAGGGCACAGGCACCATAGATTTTACGTAGATAAATAAGCGGTGGGCGCGTTAAGATGGGCCCTTTGGCAAGGCGTAAGATACTTAACATAATATCTATCACCAAGGCCAAGGGCAGGGCAAAAATACCAAAATTGGCGGCAAAGGCGGTGAGATAAAGTAGCGGGTGAATGACACTTAAATCATGATAGTTGCCATAGGAAAGTAAGAATTGATGCCCACCTGACAAGAGGGCCAAGAGCAAAGCCAAGCTCAAGGTTAGGCGCCAGCTGACGCGTAATTGGCGCAAAATATGTAACAGGCCATAAAAGGCGCTACCGGCAGAGAACAGCACAATAATAATATAGATTAAACTGATACCCTTCATATTTCTGTTTGATTATTAAATGAAATTTATTAAGTGCATACGCTTTAAACCTGCTTTGCCTGAGGTTTTATTGGTAAAGCGGAAAAAGTCTGAGCTGTTACTATAAAGGGCTGACACGCACTTGTCAGCTTGTGGCGATAAAAATGCGAATTTTTGGCAGAAAAAAGCAACAAATAAACAGTGGCTGCACTCTTAAAGCGAGGTAAAGTAAGCTGCGCTTTAAATCTGCAATCAGGCTGGCGCTATTTTTTGGCTCATCGTATGGGAAATCATATGTTTTTCACAGAGGTCTGTTGTACAATGACGCGATGACGCAGCCAAAGTGGTCTTTGGCAATCTGCGTTTTTAGGCTTTTGTGCAGATTTAAAATAAACTTAGGAGCTTCTTGATGGAAACTCAGGAAATTAAACAAAATAATACTACAGCAAGTGCAGAGAGTGTCGCTACAGATCCGGTCGCTCCTGCTACCTCTAATGAACAGCCTGCAACTGACGCTGCCCAAACAGCTGTTCCTGCCGGTACGCGTGCCGAGCACGTGCGCGAAGCTCTTGCCCTGCTTTACGAGCACTTCCCCCAGGCTTTTATCCGCGAGGGTGATGCCAAGCCGCTTAAGATCGGTATTATCGAAGATCTGAGAAAAGAAGTTCCTAATTTACCTGGCATGACCTTGTCCAAATTGCGTTCGGCCGTACGTTTATACTGCACGCGTCTGCGCTATTTGTACAGCATGCGCGAAGGTGCTGCCCGTATCGATTTACAGGGCAATGAAGTCGAGACCGTGTCGGCTGAGCATGCCAAGTATGCCAAGGAGCGTTTTGAGCAAGTCAATGAAGAGCGCAAGAAGCGCCAGACTCAACGCGCCGAAGAGGCTAAAGCGCAGAAAGAAGGTAAACCGCTTAAGGCTGACGGCGCACAAAAACGCCCGTTTAACAAAAATGCCAAGCGTCCGTTTAACAAGCATCCTAATAATAAATTTGGCGCTAACAATCAAAGATTTAACAAATTCAAAAAGCCTGGCTTTACCCGTGCTGAAGGCGAGAGCAGTGACGCTAGCACGAGCCGTCCGGTACGTAAGCCGATGGTGCGTGTCAGTGCCTCGAGCGTGCGGCGTGGGCTTAGCACCCGTAGCTTTGGTGTGCCGGCTACTGAGGCCGATTTGCATGCCGGTACTGCGGTATTAGTACTGAACAATAATCACTATATGAAGGGTTCAGTGGTAGCTACGCCTAAGGATGGTAATGTGCGCGTACAGTTGTCAACCGGCTTGATTATGGCCTTGCCGCTTGACCGTGTGCTGTTACCGGGCAAGACGCCGAGCAAAGAGTAATAATTACCCATAATAATAAAAGCTTGAATACTATCAATTGAGGTCGCTCGTGTTGCGCGTTAACACCAAACTTATTTTAGGAGCGGTGCTTTTATGTACTGCTTCGCTCGCTGAGGCTAAACTTACCGTTCCGACACTTGAAGAGTTGCCGGTTTTAAAACAAGAACCCCAGCATCAGTTAGCTTGCTCACGCACCGCCAACTACTTTATTCGGGCACACTACAAGACTGTTGATATCAACGATAAGTTTGCCGATAACGTCATTGATCGTTATTTAAGCTTTTTAGACTATAACAAAAGCCTCTATACGCAGGAAGAAGCTGACAAGATTCATCAGAATCGTCAGCGCATCCTGCGTGCTTTGAATGTCTGTGATTTAAGCTATCCCTACGAGGTCTATAACGACGCTTTACGCCGTCGCTTTGCCAAATACTCTTTCTTTGTGGACTTTGTGAAAAAGCCTATAGATGTCACCACACATGAGACTTTAGAGTACACGCGCGAAGATAGCCCTTACTTTAAAACCGCCGCAGAGTTGCGGGCGCAGTGGGTGGCGGAAATCAAAAACGAATATGTAAATCAGATACTAAACGACAAGACCGATGCCGAGGCACGCAAACGTCTGACCCGGCGTTATGAGGCCGCTTTGTCAAAATTGGCGCAGACAAATTCTGAAGATGTGTTTTCCACCTTTGAAAATGCATTTGCCAGCGCTATTGATCCGCACACTTCCTATTTAAGCCCGGTAGACAGTGAAAGCTTTAATGAAGATATCAATCTGTCCTTAGAGGGTATTGGTGCGGTTTTAACCTCGGAAGATGAATATACCGTCATCAATGAATTAATGCCCGGCTCGCCGGCGGAGTTATCTAAAAAACTTAAGGCCAAGGACAAGATTGTCGGCGTACGGCAGGCCGATGGCACATATGACGATATCATCGGCTGGCGCCTTACCGATGTGGTAAAAAAGATTAAAGGTCCCAAGGGTACCAAGGTTACTTTAGAAATAGAGCGCGATGACAATGGCTCGACTAAGAATTTTGCCGTGGAGCTGACGCGCGATAAGATCCGCCTGCAAGATAGAGAGGCCAAGGGCGAGATTAAAGAATATGCAGGCAATAAGATTGGTGTGATTGAAATTAAGAGTTTCTACACTGATCTGCACAAAGATATTAAGCGTGAGATAGATAAGCTCCTTGCTAAGGGGATTAAAGCCTTAATCATTGATTTGCGCTCTAATGGAGGTGGCTTATTGCCTGAGGCCATTATGTCCACGGGTCTTTTTATCGATAAAGGTCCGGTGGTGCAGGTACGTGATGCCATTGGCAATGTGGTGGCGCAGGATGATGAGGATGAGTCTGTGGCTTATCAGGGGCCCTTGGTGGTTTTGATTAACCGTCTGTCAGCTTCCTCCTCCGAGATTATGGCGGCGGCTTTACGCGACTATGGGCGCGCTCTTATCGTGGGGGATAATTCTTTTGGTAAGGGCACGGTACAGCAAAATCGCCCGCTGGCACGCGTCTATGATTTTTCCAACAATGAATTGGGTTCGATTCATTACACCATTGCCAAGTTCTATCGTATTACCGGCGGCTCGACCCAACTTAAAGGCGTAAGCCCGGATATCGCCTTCCCGTCACAGGTAGATGATAGTGAAATTGGCGAGGCCGCGGAGCCTTTTGCCTTGCCGTGGGATAAGATTAAGCCTACGGCCTATAGCGGGTATCTCAATATTGATGCCTATGTACCGGAATTACAGGTAAAACATGAGGCACGCGCGCAACATGATGTGGCCTTTAAGATCTTGCGCGAGGATATGGCGCGCTATTTGGAGAAAAAGGCCAAAAAGCGGGTGACGGTTAATTTGGTCGAGCGCCAGCAGATGAAGGCAGAAGATGATGCCTTTAGATTAAAGAACATCAATTTGCGCCTTGAGGCAATGGGGAAAGCACCGCTTAAAAATGTGGATGATTTACCCGATGACTTTGAGTTTCCCGATGCGCTCTTAGATGAGACCATTGCCATTGCCAGCGATTTTGCTGATGCCATTTCCCAGAAGCTCTATAAGGCGGAAGATACGCCGATTTTTACCCGCTTCTCGGTGGCTAACACCAATCTACAAGTAGATAAGCTTAAAGACCAATCTCCGGTGCAGATTGGTGCCAACTAAGCGCGATTACGCTACTTGCCGCAGGTTTAGCCTGCGGCAAGAGATTATCTCTTTGATTTGTTTCTATGTGCTAGTTTAAGGACTTGCTATGTCTTCAGTACCCTCCTTTAACGTGCAGAAGCGTTCTGACTATAAGGCTCCTGACTTTACCGCGCTCGATATTGAGCTGACCTTTACCCTTGCCGATGAATACACTCAAGTGCGCAATGTCGCGCATTACAAACGTCTAACCTCCGATCGTAAAGCGCCGCTGCGCCTTGATGGTGCAGATCTGGAGCTTAACGAGGTATTGCTCAATGGCATGAATTGCAAGTCGCGCGTGGAAGACGGGCAATTGGTTATCGATGATGTGCCCGATGAATTTGAACTGACGATTGAAAATATCATCGCGCCGGCATTAAACAGTACTTTAATGGGCCTGTATAAATCCGGGACCACCTATTGCACGCAATGTGAGCCGCAGGGCTTTCGACGCATTACCTATTTTCTTGATCGCCCTGATGTGTCGGCCAAATATCGCGTGACCATCATTGCCCCCGAGTATGGTTGTGGCGTCTTGCTGTCTAACGGTAACTTAGTCGATGAGGGCATCAAGAATGGGCGGCGCTATTGTACCTGGGAAGATCCGTTCCCCAAGCCTTCCTATCTCTTTGCCTTAGTGGCCGGCACCTTTGACATTATTAAAGATACCTTTAAGACCAAATCCGGGCGTAACATTTCGTTGGAGCTCTATGTTGATAGAGGCACCTATGAGCGTGGCTTGTGGGCGATGGAATGCATTAAGCAGGCCATGGCTTGGGATGAAAAGCGCTTTAATTTGGAGTACGACCTTGATAACTTCAAGGTGGTGGCCGTTGATTTCTTCAATCAAGGCGCCATGGAAAATAAGTCGCTTAACATTTTCAACTCCATCTATGTGCTGACCGATCCAACCACCGGTACAGATAGTAATTATTACAATGTGCAAGGCGTGATTGGTCATGAGTATTTCCATAATTGGACCGGCGATCGGGTGACCTTACGCGATTGGTTCCAATTATCCTTAAAAGAAAGCTTGACCACCTTCCGCGATCAGGAGTTCTCCTCAGATGTCTCCTCACGCGCGCTTACCCGTCTACAGGCTATCAATGTCATCCGCTCGGTGCAATTTGCCGAAGATGCAGGTCCCATGTCCCATCCGGTACGTCCCGAGCAGGTCATGGAAATGAACAATTTCTACTCGGTAACCATTTATGACAAGGGGGCTGAAGTCATACGCATGATTCACACCCTCTTAGGCGAGCGCCTCTTTAAGCAGGGCCTGGCGTTGTATTTAGAGCGTTTTGACGGTACGGCGGCGACCATTGATGATTTTGTTAACTGCATGCATGAAGTTTCAGGACGTGATTTTAGCCAATTTATGCGCTGGTATACGCAAGATGGCACTCCTGAGGTAACGGCACAGTGGCATTTTGAGCCTGAAAAGTCGCAGCTTATTTTGGACTTAAGTCAGCACACGCGTCCTACTAAGAATCAGGCGGTCAAAGAGCCCTTTGAAATCCCGATTCGCATGTCGTTTTTAAATCAGGTCGGTCAAACCGTGCTACCGGCCGAGCTTGGCATGCAGGGGATGATTTTACTTACCGAAAATAAACAAAGCTTTGTTTTTACCGTCCCGGATGCGGATACCTTGCCGGTCTTATTACGTGATTTTTCCGCGCCGGTGAAGTTACAGGCGGACTATACCACCGCACAATTGCAGCATATGCTTGCTTTCTGTGACGATCCTTTTATTAAGATGGACAGCGCCACACAGCTTATCAAGCGCTATTGTGCTGAAAATATGCAACGGGCTAAGGAAGATTTGCCCTTACCTAAGCCTGAAGCTATTTGTAGCGCCTTTGCACAGGTTTTAAATGATAAGAGCGTCGATCCGATTTTAACTGCCATGATGGTCGACATCCCGACTTTGGCCACCATGATGGAGTTCTTTACCGCAATTGATCTCGATGCTTTAAGTAAGCTTCGTAACCATCTGCGCACTGAGGTGGCGACCATATTGCATGAGCGCTTTGCTGAAATTTATCGCACCCATTACAGCACCGCACCGTATCGCTACAGCTTAGAGGAAGCCGGGCGCCGCGCTATTTGCAATTTGGCCTTAAAGATGCAGGCCATTTACTTGAAGGTAAGCGGTAAGCTTGAAGAGGCAGATGATTTAGTCTTTGAGCACTATGACAAGGCCAATAATTTAACCGATCGCTTAGCGGCAATGACGGTGGCGGTGCATGAAGAATTGCCGTCGGCCACCAAGATTTGCGATGACTTTAGAGACATGGCAGATCATGATGCGCTGCTGTATGACAATTTCTTCCGCACGGTGGCTACGGCGCCGCTTGAGGGTACGGTTTACTGCGTGCGCAAGTTAATGCGTGATCCGCACTTTGATAAGACCAACCCCAATCGCGTGCGTGCCTTGGTGGGCGCTTTAGTGCAAAGCAATCCGCAGGCCTTCCATAAGGATGATGGCACCGGATATGTTCTGCTGTGCGACATGGTGCAGGAGCTTAATGCCATCAATGAACAAATGGCCGCCAAGCTCTTAACGCCGCTACTTAATTTCAAGCGCTTAGATGCCAAGCGTCGGCAGTTGGCCGCTGAGACCTTGCAAAAGATTCGGGCCTTGCCCAATCTCTCGCGCTCGGTCTATGAAAAGGTTGAGGCGGCCTTAGGCGCCTGATATGCTCGACCATACCTATACCAAAGGGGCTATAAGCCCCTTACTTTACGGGCAGAGCTTAGCGCCAAACTTGACGCTCAGTGCCAATTCTGCCCATAATCTTACAGCCCTTAAACTGCTCTCCTGAGGTTATCTATGTCTATATATGCCCTTTATCCGACCTTTATTCGGCCCTGCATCTTTGCTTTAGATGCTGAAACGGCACATAGCCTGACAATTAAGCTAGGTCATCTGTTATCAAAGCCGATGTTGACTACGCTCTTTGCCCAACAGGTAGAGGCCCGTCCGCTGGAGCTCATGGGGCTGAAGTTTAAAAATCCGCTCGGTCTTGCCGCCGGCATGGATAAAAATGGTGAGGCCATTGATTTTTTAGGGGCCTTGGGTTTTGGCCATTTAGAGTTAGGCACTGTGACCCCGCGCGCGCAGGCGGGTAATCCTAAGCCACGTATGTTTCGCATTAAGCCGGCACGTGGGCTTATCAATCGCATGGGCTTTAACAATAAGGGCTTGGATTATCTGGTACGCAATTTGCTTGCTCGTCGCTATCAAGGCGTGGTGGGCGTGTCGATTGGTAAGAATGAAACCACTCCTTTGGAGCAGGCTTTAGATGATTACTTAATTTGCTTAAGTAAGGTCTATAACTGCTGTGATTATGTTGCGGTCAATATTTCCTGCCCCAATACCCCGGGGCTTACCGCCTTGCAGGAAGCTGAGCCGATGGAGCATTTAATCTCCGGCATTAAGGCCGAGCGCGATAAGCTTGCTGCCAGCACGCGCCGCTATGTGCCCTTGGTGGTCAAGATTGCGCCGGATTTAACGGATACGCAATTGCAGGCTTTATGCGCTATTTGCCTTAAGCATCAGATTGATGGTATTAGCTGCACCAATACAACCACCAAGCGTGATCTGATTACCGGCATGCCGCATGCCGGCGAATGGGGCGGGCTGTCCGGTGAGCCTTTGCGCACGCAAAGCACTAAGGTCTTAGCCGCAGTTAAGGCGCAGGTGGGCGATAAGATCCCGCTTATCGGCATCGGTGGCATTGACGGCCCGATTGCCGCGCGCGAAAAGCTCAACGCCGGAGCGCAATTACTGCAACTTTACAGTGCCTTTGTCTATCAAGGGCCGCAAATTATTCAGGATATTGTGGAGAATATTTAAGTAAAGGACGGCATCCACGACCTTAAGTAAGCTACTATAAAGAAGCATACTTAACTTAAACTGGAGGTGTGTCGTGGATAGCCCTTTACTGCCACCTAAATCTAACCTCAATAAAGAGCTTTCTTTACATTTGCTCTTTATCTTCATCATCTCCTTACTCTTGCTGGTACCGAAAATCTTTTTTGATCTGGTGCTTGCCGATCGCTTGATAACCCAAGATACCGCGGTGCGCTCGATTACCACAGCCTGGTCGCAAGAGCAGGTGATCACGCCGCCTATCTTGGTCTTTGCCGCGCAAAGCACCCAACTTGCCACCAAGAACGATGATGGGAGCGCACGCTATGAAGTAGAGCAGCATCGGCTACTGCTCTTACCCCACGAGACTCACATGCAGATAAAACTTATCGGGCAAGAGCGGCAACGGGGCATTTATCAGGCCACCCTCTATCAGGCGCAAGTGCAGATGGACGGCTATTTTGATATGCAAGAATTACAGATGCAGTTGCAAGATCCGGCCTTTATGCAAGTAGAGCTGTCCACGCTTGCGCCTTATTTTACCGTACTCTTGCGTGATGCCGCCGGCATTGATGAGGTGACGACGTTGCGCGTCAATGGACACGATCTCACGCCGCGGCCGGGGCAGAACTATCAGGGCGCTCAATTGTACGATAGCTTTATGGCAGCCTTAGACTTAAATGATGCCACCGCTAAGGTGCCCTTTAGTTGTAGCTTTAAAATGCGCGGCTCCTTGAGTTTGGCTTTGCAGGCTTTAGGTGGGCAGGTAAATTTAAATGTCAGTGGCGATAACTTAAGTCCAAGCTTTAACGGGCGCTTTTTACCAAGCTCTCATCAGGTGGAGGCAAATGCCTTTAATGCCACTTATACTTTAAGCAATTTGGCCACCGGTTATACTGGCTTATATTTAGATGCGCTTCCGGATAAAAGCGATCTTATCTTGGATATTCAGCAAGGCAGACAACATTATGCCTTTGTTGAGCGCTTGTCCAAATATGCGCTCTTCTTTATTGCGTTGACCTTTGTTACTGTGCTTGCCTTTGAGCTTATTTCCGGCACCATGGTGTCCTTGGTGCAATATGTGGTGGTGGGAAGTGCCCTCATATTGTTCTATATGGTGCTCTTAAGTTTAAGTGAGCATGTAAGTTTTCTTTTGGCCTATAGCATCAGCGCTCTTTTAATGAGCATGATGATAGGTCTTTATATGAAGGCGGTATTTAAAAGCTGGCGGCAGGGTAGTGTTATTTTCCTTATCTTAATGGCCCTGTATGTGGTGCTCTATGCCATCGTCAATGCCGAAAACTATGCACTCCTAATTGGCACCGCACTGCTTGTCATCATGCTGGGCGTAGTAATGTTTATTACCCGCAACCTCAATCAAAAACGTCAAGGCTAAGTCCCGGCGCACCTGCCGTCCCCCAACAGGCGGCAGGCTCTGGACACTAAAATTAACTGACGACTTTAGGTCGCTTTAATGCCTGGGGGCGCTTTATACTAATATTAGTCTGACGCTAAAGCAGCTCTTTGCCAAGATCTTATGTACAAACAAAGTAATCAGCTAAAGTATCAGACCGGGGCTTTAAAGTAATTAAGGCAGTGCACATTAGAGGGGTATTAAAGTGCCGCTAGGACAGGTCTAAGATCTAGGTGGGGCCGCTGGCCTTAGTGCGATTGAACTTAAAAGTAAGATTACTTTTAAGGCAAAAATATAAATAGAGTAGGGCAGTAGGGCAGGGGCTAAACTTGCCTTAGTTAAATTAAAGAAATATTAAGGCAGAAGTGAAGGTGGCGGGATAGCCTTGCAGTACTGACATGGTAAATATATGCCAAGGGGAGATTTGGCCTTATTGTCTTAACAGGTATAGAGGGTAGGGCATAGGCAAAAACTTGCCAAAAACTAATCATTACTTTTAGCCAGATGCTTTTTTATGGATCACATCACAAGTTTGCAGGTTAGCACTTTTACTTTCAAAAATGATTTATATACAATAGCTTTAATGAAATCATTTTTCAGTGCAGTAAGGACAAGGCAGTGAAATTTACACCAGGTAATGAGTGGTCATGGGGTTTTAGCGACGAGCGCGCAGGCGTGAGAGCTTTAATTCTTCATATCTGCGATGATGCAGGTATGCGTTATATCTTTACGACGCATTATACGACCGCTGATCTGCGTGAATTTCCGCAACCCCAACAGGCATTTTGTATTGAAGATGCGGCGCTGTTAACTGACTTTCAGGAAGGATTGTACGCGATTAATATCGTACAAGATGAGATTTGTTTACCCTTGGCTTTAAATGCTTTGGCCTGTGCCCGCTTTGTTAAGCTTCCGCGGCCGTGTGGGCGTTTATTCTTGCCCTTTGCCGGCAATATGGTACCGCATCGGGGCCAAGTGGTTTCACTGTACTCCAAGGACGGTGGTGTGGGTGACTTTATGGTCCTTGACGATGAGCCGGACAGTGATGTGTATCGCGTGATGTTACTTAATCAAGAGTGGGATTTAGCGCATATTGTGCTTAAATCTGGCGCCATGATCCGGGTGCCGGGAAGTTGCCTATGTGCCTATCGCTCAATTAGTTTACAGCGTACCGCACGCTACGCATAGAGTTTTTCTTTCTCTCCTAAGTTGCTGTAGTTCTTAACATTTGTTAAGAGATTTACCCCTCAGGTAGCTCCATCCTTGAGGGGATTTTTTTTCCACGGCAGTCTTCATTGCCACCTCAGGCACAACTAATGCCCACTAATATTACTAAGGCTTGAACCGCGCGCGGCGCGCTACGGTGGGAGCTAAGCGTGCAAGGCAAGGACACCAACGCATAATCTTACTTGTAACCGTAACCTGGCACAGGACAAGCAAGCCTTGCAGTTTACGCAAGGCATAAATAATAAAACTTGTCGGTAAAACGCGCGGCAAAATAAGTCTAAGCGAGATTCTTGTGGGCAAGAACTGCCTAGATAAGGGCTTTTGCGACAATTATAGGTGTACAAAACCGTGGCCTTTACTTAGTCAAAAGGGGGCTACTTTTTTCATACACTGAAAGTAAGGCTCATACCTTAGTGCCAAGTTGTTGGATATTTTGAAAATATGAAACTAAAGCGCGGTAAAAACCAAAGTTATCCCTTATATGATATATAAAGGTCAATAATATTTATAAAAATAAATATTATATCTTGAAAATAAAGAATAAATAGCTAAATTTAGCTTGCTAAAATGCTGCCAACTTAATCTTATATAAAGCTCTATAAATAGCTTGGTATTTAGCTTTTGAAAAATTTTAGCTTAGATTTTCATATTTTGAAATTTATGAAAGTAATTTTCTGAAAGCTAGACTTTCAAAATTAGCTTCGATTTGAAAGTTTACTTTGTAAGAGAGCTGATCTCTTTGGCAATGAAGATAGCGCTCGTGTCCGTCCTTTGCTTTGATAGATAATATTATCTTTAATTTCAAAATTTTAAAACTAGTCTCTGATACAATTGTGTTTATAGCCAAAGCCAATGTATTTAACTTTATTCATAATATTATTAACTACCATCGCCATATAAATTGCCAATGCTATAACTACATAAAATAATATTATCTGCATTTAATGTCATTAATTTATTTAAGTCATTATTATATTGTTTACCGTGTGTAATCTTTTATGCTGTAATATTATATATAAATAAAATTAAAAATTAGTTTTAGCGAGTCTAATTGAATATGATCACAAACAACCATCTTTTTATGTAAGGTGGGTTTGATTTTGTTTATTCTCCTTGAGCGATATTTATAATCTAAGTTAAACACTTTTGTAAATTATAGTTGCAATCTTACTTTAAGTAAGATATTGCTTATCGTTAAGTTTTATTATTTACTATCTAAGTATTGTGATAATTAATAAAATTGTATATGACATTAATAATATTTATTATCTTGGATATACTTAGCCAGATCTATTTTAATCTAGTATTAGATAATATTATTTAATACTTTTAAGTATCTTTTATTAATATTAAATCTGAAAGCTATAAGTTAATAACTAGATTCGGTCGGGACTTTTTTTATGGCCAATAATTGCCACTTAGCCTTAAGGTAAGCTTAATCAAACGGATATTTTAAATGGGCAAAAGTTTGATAATCTTACCTGGAAAATTATGTTTAACCTTGTACGCTTATAGCATCATGTCACGCAAGTTTATTTCCCTAAGATCACAGCGTGCTGCATTTTAAGTGCCGTCCCAGCATCTTGGGTCAGAGAGGAAAGGTAAGGCAGTAAGATGTCGGGCATAAGCAGAGGCACTTGATGAGATCTATTTGCAAAAATAAACAGCACGCGTTGCAACATCATCTTGCGCCAAACGCCATTAGGTAAGCGCCATCGCTTGTCACGCCAGCCGTAGTGAATAACTTTTACAATAAAATCAAGGGATTGGCTTAAAGATTTGGCAACCAGTAGTGTTAAATTACAGCTGGTGCTAGATCCGCAATAAAATAGCCGCCTGCGGCGATGAGGCACACAAAATGCCTGTGATATACTGATTGTCACTTCTATTACGCAGCCTTGACCCTTTAAAATACAGGGCTGCGCTCCTCAAAAAATCACATCAACGAGTCTTAGATGCAAAACATGCTCTTATCAGAGTTAAATTGCACGTATTTTCCTAAAATCAATTTTTTATACTAATTTAACGCAGTATCAACAAGATAATTAGGATGTAATTTAGATATAGAACTTAGTAATAATTACTAGCGACTCCAGAAAAAGGAAGGGAATTTTCGCGATTATTATCATCTTGGGGCGGCTTAGGGTAATTTGCGGCTGGGGATGGCTTAAATTTTGCCTTTACATCTAAATAGGGCAGCTTGGGGCGGCCTATTTTAAGACCTCATTTTTAGATCTTACAGCCAAGTCTTATATTTACCAATGGCTTTACAGCGCGCTTCGTAACCGTTTACTGTCAGTTTGGAAATTTATATATTTTATTTATATCCCTCACTAAGGACATGGCATGACAGCTAGCATATTAATCGTTGAGGATGAAGAGCAAATTTGTAAGGCCTTAAAGAGCATCTTAACGGATGCAAGCTATCAAGTCTTTATTGCTACGACGCTCAAACAAGATGAGATTGAGGCTTCCACGCGTAAGCCTGATCTCCTGATAGTTGATTTGGGTCTGCCCGACGGTGATGGCATTATTTTGCTTCATAATGTCAGACAGTACTCTACGGTGCCGATTATCGTCTTATCGGCTCGCGACAGTGAAGATAGCAAGGTGGTAGCTTTAGATGCTGGTGCCGATGATTATTTAGTCAAACCCTTTGGCTCCAATGAACTATTGGCCCGCGTGCGGGCGCAATTATGCCGCCGTGCCATTTTGCCGGATAAACAAGATAGCAGCGCGATAGTGCTTGGCAACGTCAAAATTGATGTACCAAGCCAACTTATCACCAAGCACGACGAGCCGGTGCATTTGACTAAAATTGAACTACGGCTCTTACAATGTCTCTTGCAAGAGCGGGGCAAGATTTTAACGCAGCGTTATTTGTTACAGCAGGTTTGGGGGCCCAACTATGTCGAGCACCCCCATTATCTGCGCATCTATATGGCGCGTTTGCGCACTAAGCTTGAGGACGAGCCGGCCAATCCCAAATTTCTGTTAACTGAAAATGGCATTGGCTATCGTTTAGCCACTTAAGGATTGTTTTAGGCGCAGGCGATCGATTTTTTGCGTGGCCGTGCGCGGAATAGGCGCGATGATAAGGGCCTTGGGCTTTTCATAGCGGCCAAGGGTGGCATAGGCCTGTTGCAGCACCCCCGCATCAAGCGGGACTTCACTTACTAAGACCACTTCCTCCCCATAGCGTGCACTAGGCCTAGCGCTTATGGCCACGGGGCTTTTAATGACGGCGCTTAATTTTTCTTCAATTAATTCCGGGATAAGCTTAATGCCTCCGGAATTAATCACATTATCGCGCCTGCCCAAGATGACAAAACTGCCATCTGCATTGATGGTGGCCAAGTCATTGGTCTGCACCGCGGTGGCGGCGACGGCAGGTGCGTCAATGCACAAAGCGCCGTCTTTATCTAAACTTAGGCGCACGTGCGGCAAAGGATAGAAGGGCGCTTGCGGCTTAAGGGCATCAATCCGGTGCAGCGCAATATGCGATAGGGTCTCGGTCATGCCATAGCTGTGATAAATCTGCGTGGGTAATTTTCCCAAGGTAGCATTGAGATCAGCACTAATAAAGCCGCCGCCGACGATAATCTGCCGACAAGTAGCCAAAACTGCTCTACTGCGCTCTTGTTGGAGCACACAATGGGCCTGCATCGGGGTAATGGCGGCAAAATCAAGCTTAGAAGGCGCATGGGCAAAAGGATCGGCACAGGGGGTAACGGTATAAAGGGATAGACCTAGCTCCAAGGCGCGCACCACCACCATCATGCCGGCAATATGCTCAAGAGGCATGCACAATAAGGCCCGCGCGCCGGGTTTAAGCCCTAAGTACGCGCCGGTCATGCGGGCGCTGGCGCGCATACGGGCTTTTTCCACCTCTAGGGCTTTGGGGGTGCCGGTTGAGCCGGAGGTTTGCACGGTTATGGTAGGCGCCGGGCTTAAAAAGTGGGCCATAAAGTGCAGGCATTGGCGGCAAAAGGCGTCGGCCGTGGGCATCTTTTCTTGCACCCAGCGCTCCACATTGGCGCTATTGAGCGCCTTTTCATCGATAAAACAATCGTTAAGGTACATAGTTTAGATAAGACTTCGGGTCGATGGCATTTATCTTGCTTCTATCAAAGCGCATGTTTTGCCCGTCTAAGCACAAGACCGGAAAGGGCAGATTGTCGGTAAATAATTGCCCGGTGCCCAAACCCTGAAAACCACTTAATTGGCGGTAACCGATAAATTGGGCAATGGCGTTAAGGCCAATGGACGATTCCAAGGCTGAGGTCATCCACGCGCCGAGCTTAAAGTCAGCTGCCAATTGAAGATAGTGCATGGCGCCCGAAAGTCCGCCATGTAAGGAGGGCTTGAGGACTAAAAACTGCGGCTTAACGCTCTCAAGCAGGCGCACGCGCTGTGTACCTTCCTGGGCAATTAGCTCTTCATCCAGGGCAATGGGGATGGGACTTTGCTTACATAAATGCGCCAGGGTCTGCCATTGTCCTGCCTTGATGGGCTGCTCAATGGAGTGCAGATCAAAACGTGCTAATTGCTCTAATTTATCCATGGCCTCGTGGGGACTGAAGGCCCCATTGGCATCGACGCGTAAGGTAAGCTTAGTAGCATCAAATTCCTGGCGTATTAGAGCTAAGAGCTCTAATTCTTGCTTAAAGTTAATGGCACCGATTTTAAGCTTGAGGCAGTTAAAACCCTGACTGAGCTTTTCCTCAATACGTTGCCGCATCAGCGCAAAATCGCCCATCCAAATCAGGCCATTGATGGTAATGGCGCTCTGTCCGCGGGCAAAGGGGCTGTCAAAAAGCGCAAACGAGCCGGCCTTGGCCTGTAAGATGGCAGTTTCTAAGGCAAAACGCAAGGCACTGTGCCCGCGCAGAGCATGCTCAAGCTCCGTCAATGGCGGGATGGGGGCAGGATCATCAAGCCACGCTGGCAGATAGGCTTCAGCCTGCGCTATTAGGGGAGTAAGGGTTGCCACATAGTCATCAAAGCTTTTGCCTTGAGGCCACTCAGGAGAAAGCTTTGGCAAGGGAGCTGCTTCACCGACACCTAAGAGGGTACGGATCTTACCTTCCTCCTGTATTAGGCAGACATAGGCCACATCGCGCGTCTCATACCATCCCCGTGAGGTGCCGGCTTTAAATTTAAAGTGCAGTCTTTTTTTGACAAGCTGCAATTTTAAGGTGGCAGGCATGACTTCTCCTTAAGGGCAACGCGGCTTTAAGTTAAATTGCGGCTGACGTTTTTCTAAAAAGGCACGGCCCCCTTCCTGCGCTTCATCGGTCATGTAATAGAGCATGGTGGCATCGCCGGCCAATTCTTGAATGCCGGTCTGTCCGTCAAGCTCAGCGTTAAGTCCGGCCTTAATCATGCGCAAGGCCAGCGGGCTTAATTCCATCATCCGTTGCGCCCACGCCACGCCCTCGTCTTCAAGCTTGACAAAAGGCACCACTGTATTGACAAGACCTATCTGTAAAGCCTCTTGTGCACTGTATTGGCGGCATAAGAACCATATTTCGCGGGCCTTTTTCTGTCCGACCACGCGTGCCAAATACGAAGAGCCAAAGCCGGCATCAAAAGAGCCTACTTTAGGACCGGTCTGACCAAAAATGGCATTGTCGGCGGCAATGGAGAGATCGCACACTACCTGTAAGACCTGTCCGCCACCAATGGCATAGCCGTTAACCAAGGCCACCACGGGCTTGGGTAGGGTGCGAATTTGCTTTTGCACATCAAGGATATTAAGGCGCGGCACCCCATTTTCATCAACATAGCCGCCACGGCCTTTGACATGCATATCGCCCCCGGAGCAAAAGGCCTTATCGCCACTGCCGGTTAAAAAGACTACGCGTACTTCCCCCATCTCGCGACAGCGTAAAAAGGCGTCACTTAATTCCTTGACCGTGGTCGGGGTAAAGGCATTACGATAGCGCGGGCGGTTAATGGTAATGCGCGCGATGCCTTGCCAATAATCAAATAAAATATCGTTGTACTCTACAATGCTTTGCCATTGACGCCCACTGCTGTGCGGGCGGTGCATGCCAGTATCTTGAGCCATATCTTTCCTCACAAAGTAAAAATTAAGCACTAATTAGTCGTAATGAGCGCGGTGGTTAATTGTTTTACTGCCGCCAAGTCGTCATCTACCTTTGTCATTACCTCCACTAGATAGGGGGCGGCGCTTGTTTGTTGTAGCTTTGGCAACAAGGCATCCATTTGTGCAGCGCTTGTTACCGTGGCTACCTTAAAGCCACAGGATTGCGCCCATGGCAGAGCCGAGGTCTGATGAGGGGCGGTGACAAAGTTAGCTGCGCGCGCATCGAGCTTCAGCCCCGGCAATGCGGCAAAAATTTCCCCGCCGGAGTTATTAAATAAGATGACGCGTAAGTTTTTCACCATCCCGCGCGTCCACAGCGCATTTAAATCATAGAAAAAGGACAGATCGCCGATGCAGACAAAGTGTAAGTGCTCCGGATCGGCCAGGGCCGCGCCCACGGCGGTGGACAGCGAGCCTTCAATGCCATTGACCCCGCGATTGGCATAGACGCGCACCTGTGGCGGGAGGGCAAAATAGGCGGCATAGCGCACGGTGGAGCTATTGGCCAAATGCAGCACGCTGTGAGGGGGCAAGGCATTGAGCAGTCGTTGCAACATCCCAATATGGCTGTAGGGTAAAACTACGCGGTTGGGGGAGGTCTTGAGTGCATAATCTTGCGGCGCCAAATACGGCGGCGCTAACTTCTCCTGGGGCAGCGCACACAGGGCATGAAGGGCGTCACTATATGAAGCCTTGATGATATAACGCTCATGCATAAAAACATCGGCCACCGTGCCATCGGCGCTTAAATCTAAATGATCGCAATCACAAAGGCGCAGATAACGCTTTAGAGCCTTAGATAAAATTTGCCCGCCCAAGGTAATCACCAAATCAGGCGCCATTTGCGCTTGCGCGGTGGCATCTTGCTTTAAAAGCTGCCCGGCCCACAGCTCGGGGTAATTTAAAAAGCAGGCCTGCTGGGCATTGGACAATTGCTCGGCGATGATCACAAAGCGCGCAGCGAGCGCCTCTTGTTGGGCACCAGTGGGTGGCGTGTCCAAATCACTGGCACTTAAAATAAGGGCAATACGCCGATAGCGCGCGCAGATGGTGGGTAAATCAGCCAAACTTGCGGCCTCAAGCGGCTGTAGCACCGGTAGGGTTGCTACGCTAAAGTCAAAGAAAGGATCGCCAATGGGGACATTGAGCTGTACCGGGGCAAAAGGCGGGGTGGTGAGGGCCAAGAGGGCCTCTTTAATCGTCCGCTCACAGTGCCAGGCATCCAGCTTATCCTTTACCTCGCAAGCCTGGCCACAGTATTTGACCAAGGAATTAAAGACATTTATTTGTGGCAGAGTTTGCCCGTCATTTTGTCCAATCCAGGCTGCGGCGCGATCGGCTGAAATGATTAATAAAGGCAGATGGCGATAATAGGCCTCACAGACGGCCGGATGCAGATTTAACAGCGCAGATCCTGAGGTTACCACCACCGCACAGGGCGCTTTAGTTTGCAGGATCAAACCAATGGCGGCAAAACCTGCCGCGCGCTCATCGGTAAAGGAGTGACAGCTAATCTCATGGCATTGCGCCAAACCCTGCACCAGCGGAATATCGCGTGAGCCGGGACATAAAACGGCCTGCTTGATGCCATAGGCACGCAACAAGGCTAAGGTAAGGAGCACATTTTCTTTGCTACTGAACATTTACAGCAATTCCTGTAGGGCCTTAAGTTTATTGACCGTCTCTTGCCATTCGGCATTGAGTACAGAGCCAGGTACAATCCCTCCGCCGGCATAGAGACAGGCCATGGTGCCATCAAAATACAAACAGCGCAGATTGACATACACGCGCCAGGCAGACTCATCTTTAAAGGCGATATATCCTGCGTAATAGTCGCGTAACAGCCCTTCATGCTTGCAAATAAAGTCCATGGCGGCGACGGTGGGAATACCGCACACTGCCGGGGTGGGATGTAAAGCGGCAATAACCGCGGCAGGATTGACCTTATCTTTAAGCGTGGCCTCAATCTGAGTGCACAGATGCACCACCGGTCCTGCGTCATGCGTGTGCGGTCCATGCAGGGCGATGTCTTGACTATAGGGCTTTAAGACTTGCACGATATAGTCGGTAACTAATTGTTGTTCATGCTTATTTTTCTTTGACCAGAGATAATTAGCCCCGGGATCTTTTGCCATGGTGCCGGCAAGTGACATGGTCTTAAGCCGCTTACCTTCAATTACCGCCAAGGTTTCCGGGGTGGCGGCAAGGTAGAACTTTCCATTGCCCACATAGATAAAATACACGCAAGCTTGGGGATAGTGCTGTAGTAAGTGCCACAGCGTTTGCGCCACTGGTCGGCGCAGTTGACAGTAATAAGGACGGGCGAGCACCAATTTTTGCAGGCGTCCTGAACTTAAAGCGCGGGTGAAATGAGAAAAAGCTTTCTCATAGCGCTCTTGGGCCGCAGCATTTAGCTTGCGGCACTGAGCTTTAATGGACGGTGACGGGGCTACTTGCTCTAAGGCCGTGGCAGCAAGCTCGCTTGCCGTTAACAGCCCGAGGTTAACTAAACTTGTCGCTAGGGCATGGGGCAGGCAAGTCAAACGCGCCCGGGCCGTGATATTTAAAGGCGTCTGCGTGGGAATAAAGGGGACTAAACTTAAGTCAGGTTCAGCCTTTTGATGTAATTTATGGTCGTCCACCATGATATGGAGCATGCTTTGCGTGGGCAAACGCAACAAGGCAAAGCGCTCCTTGCGGGACATTAATGCCTGTAAAGCCCGACAAAAATCGTCCGGCACGGGGGTTAAGTCTATCATCGGTATAAATTAATTAGCTGTCGTGGGGCTGGGGGCGGATTAAATTAGTAATGGTCGCTTCACACACTAAGGTGCCGCTGGCATTGGAAATTTTGGCCTGCAGAACATGTAGCGTTTTGCCACAGCTAAGCGGGGTGATTTCACAAGAGACTATCTCCCCTAAATGCGCCACGTGTAAATGATGGCCATTTACCTGTATCCCTAAGGCCATCTCATCGCTACCTTGCAATAAATGCTGTGAATACATGCCCGCGCAGATCTCAGCTAAGGCCAGGGATGCGCCGCCACATAACAAACCACAGGGCTGACAGGTACGCTCCGTGACCGGCATGGTGGCCACTAAGTGGGTGGCGGAGATTTCTTGTACGCTGATGGACAAGAAATCATGCATGGCAGAAGACAATGGCGCCGTCATAACTTACCTCATCAATACCTGAGAAAAAAGGAGGGTTATGATAGCAAATTATTGTCACAATTAAAAATTTTGTTAGCTTGCTAAGAGCTCAATGCTGACGTGTAAGCTTGTCGTTTGGCCTTTTTGCAGGAGCACCATCCCCGGGTGTTGCGGCTTATTGACCGCATCAATTTCATGCATCAGGGGCTCTAAGGCTACAAAGGAGCCCTGCGGCAGATGATAGAGCATCAGATACGGGCAGTTAGAGCTAAGGCACATCCTTCTACCTTGGCGCGTATAGTAAAGCGGGCTACTACTATGATAGAGCTGATTTACAAAGTAAGGTGGAATGGCGCGCGGGCGATTAAAGTCCTCGCTTGTGGGGATGGAGGTCGTAAAGGGCAGACTCATATGCCCGGCGCCTTCAGGGAAATAGCCGTCACTGGCAAAGTGTAAGGTGGCGCTGTCATCTAAGGCAAAATAGGGATGTAGCCCCAAACCATACAGGCGCGGCTTGCTGCCTTGATGACAGACCGTCAGCGTAAGCTTCAAGCTTAAAGCCTGTAACTTAAGTGCAAAGCAAGCGGTATAGACATAGCCATTGTCATGGTTGATGTTAAGGGTGAGTGTGGCACTGCTCTCTGACTTTTCCTTTACCTGCCACGTATTGACCCAGCCGTCGCCGTGCAAATATTGGCCGGCTTTTAAGTTAAGCGGTAGGTTGATGTGCTCGCCGTTTAAGTGATAGCTATCGTGACTTACGCGATTGGCTATGGGTAGCAAGGGAAAAAGCGCACTTTCGTCATTGGCCTCCCCTAGGTGGGGGCGTCTTTGTAAAATATCAAAACCGTCTTTAGTGGCAAAAAAGCAAATTTGTGCCCCGCAGGGGTCTAAGCCTAAAGTTAAGTATTTGTTATTTAATGTAAGAAGTTTCATGGTGTTACCCATTAAGTCCCAGGTCAAGTAAGGTGTTTTCAGCATATAAAAAGCCGATGCCGGCCAATTGCTCAGCCTCACTGAGGGTGCCAAGCTCAATGGAGGTGGCGACACTTTTAATTAGCGAGCCGTCATCAAAGGGATTTAACAAAGCCTGCTCACGGATGCGACTTAAAAAGGGCGCGCCAAATTCACACATGCGCCCATATAAATAAATGTGATTGATGTTAATGACATTTAAAAAATTATAAATGGCCCGGCCCAGGTTTAAGGCGGCAAAATCCACGGCCTGCATCACCATCAGATCGCCTTGTTGATAAGCTGACAGTAGCTCCTCAAAGCTCAAGGCCGTCTCCATATGCAGTAAACGGCGCTGACGATTGATGTTTTCTTGCAGGGATTTGGCCGAAGCAATGGTCTCCAGGCAACCCACGCGCCCACATGAACAAATGCGGCCATTGGGATCGACAATGGTGTGGCCGATTTGGCCGCTGGAATACAAGGGACCGCGGAAAATGGATCCATTGACTAAAAAGGCCGAGCCCACGCCATAGTCGATATTGATAACGCACAAATCAGGCAGTTCACTGTCGCTGCGCAGTAGGGCCCATTTTTGCGCCAAGGCGCGCATCACACAGTCGTTGTCCACCAGGACTTCAATACCCAAATCCTTTTGTAGCAGATACTTTAAGTGCAAACTTGAGTGCCAGGGCGCCTGAGG
This sequence comes from Candidatus Anaerobiospirillum merdipullorum, assembly GCA_018883895.1. Classification (GTDB taxonomy): domain Bacteria; phylum Pseudomonadota; class Gammaproteobacteria; order Enterobacterales; family Succinivibrionaceae; genus Avisuccinivibrio; species Avisuccinivibrio merdipullorum. The sequence goes on along the minus strand of JAHLFG010000062.1, from coordinate 32,060 downwards.
CATAAACAAGGAGACGCCGGTTTGGTAATCCACCTGTCCGTGCATGGCAATGGCCACTTTAAAAGGCGCTTTGGGGTAGTTTGAGTGTAACGTGGCAATGAGCTCTTTGAGGGTGGCCACCAAATCTTCCTTGGTGGTCAGGGTGATGGGCAGGAACTTTATGTCCTCTACAATCTCACCATATTCAGTGGTCATCAGGTAATCAATGGCCGTCGGACGCACGTTAAGGCAAGCGATAAAGCCCTGATGGTGCTTTAAGGTTAATAAACCACTACTGCGCCCGCGGGTGGGTTTATCTCCTTTAACGTATTCCACTTTATCCTCGGCAATTAAGGTTTCAGCTAAGCGACAGACGGCCGTCACCGACAGTCCCATGGTTTTGGCCAATGCCGCTGCAGATTGCTTTTGATGAATGTAAAGGTTATGCAGGAGCAGGCTTTGGTTAAAGCTTAGAACTTTTTGATTGTTAAGACCCTGTAACATCTGACACTCTCTATTAATATCATCTTAATTTATTCTGTGATTCTAGCAAAAAAATACCTTATTGTGCGTTTTCTTTGGGCCTTATTACGGCTTTTTGCAGTGTAATTATTAATAGTATTTAAATAAAGCATTAAATAGGCCGCTAAATACCCTTCAAATTCGGCTTAAACTCGGGCAAAGGGCGCGTTAGCGGGGGATTTATGCGTTAAGAAATAGCTTGCGGTGCAATAAATGCAAACGCTTGCGTAAGTTGCGCGGAGCTACGCCATTAAGCGCGTGGGACTCCGGGTTTAAAGAAAATTATTCTTTTAATAACAACAGATTATCTTCAAGGAATTTATTTTACTTATTATTAACCAAGCCTTAATAAATACTGTGATTACTGGGTACAGAAAGCTTATTTGCCCCTTTATATACTCCAGACTGTAATTTTTGCCAAGAGATTATTCATAGGAGATTAATAAATGGTCGCTGCTAAGGCATGGTCAGAAACAGTATGGTTTAAAACCTACCTCTTAGGACCACAAGATAAGCACCCGATGTTTTTAGAGCATCGCGTTTATCAGGGCTCTTCGGGCAAGGTTTATCCCTATGGGGTCACTGATACCTTACAAGATAAGGCCGAAAAGCGTCCTTATCAGGCTTTAATTTTAGAAAATGATTTTCTTAAGGTGATGATCCTGCCACAATTGGGCGGTCGCGTCCAACGCGCCTACGATAAGGTCAATCACCGCGATTTCGTCTACTTCAATCAGGTGGTCAAACCTGCCATGGTGGGCCTGTTAGGTCCGTGGATTTCCGGTGGTATTGAGTTTAATTGGCCGCAACATCATCGTCCGACCACCTTTATGCCCGTCGATGGCATGGTACAAAACCATGAAGATGGCTCGGCTAGCGTGGTAGTGTCCGAAAAAGAGCCGATGCACGGGTTGACCATTACCACCACCTTTACCTTACCTGCCGATAAGGCCCTGTTACAAATTCACAGCAAGATTTACAACGGCAATGAGACCGCCCGCTCCTTCCTGTGGTGGTCCAATCCGGCCGTCAAGGGTGGGGACGATCATCAAAGCATTTTCCCGCCGGATGTGACCGCGGTCTTTGACCATGGTAAGCGCGCGGTGATCGATTTCCCGATAGCTCATGGCGAGTACTACAAGGTCAAATACGACGGCGTAGATATTTCGCGCTATAAGAATCTGCCGGTGCCGACCTCCTATATGGCTTGGCGCTCCAATTACGATTTCGTCGGGGCCTATAGTTTTAATGAAGAAGGCGGCCTGTTACATGTCGCTGATCATCATATCGCGCCGGGCAAGAAGCAGTGGACCTGGGGCAATGGCGATTTTGGTCAGGCCTGGGATCGCAATTTAACCGATGAAGACGGCCCCTATATTGAGCTGATGACCGGTGTCTATACCGACAATCAGCCGGACTTTACCTGGATTGGCGCCCATGAAAGCAAGGAATTTACCCAAAACTTCATGCCCTATACCAAGTTAGGACGCGTGCACAATGCCAATACTACTGCCGCCTTAAAGTTAGAGCGTGAGGAGGGCAAGTTTAAGGTGGGCGTCTATGCCGTGGGCTATTTAAAGCAAGTTAAGGCGCAAATCTTAGCTGACGGGCAAGTTATTGATGAAAAGGAGCTGAATTTAAGCCCGTGTCAGGCGCAATTGTGGGAAGTAGCAGCCCCCGCAGCGCGTTGTCAGATGCGCCTGATGGCCGCAGATGGCACGATAGTGCTCTCTTATGGCGAGCATATCAAGCAAGCATTGCCGCTACCGGAAATTGCCCCGACCCCGCGCTTGCCGCAGGAGATTAACTCTACCGATGAGGCTTATTTTATTGCCAAGCACTTAGAGCAATATCATCATGCCTCACGGCGGCCGGAGGATTATTATGCCCGTGCTTTGCAAATTGATCCGCTAGATTATCGTTGCAATACCGCCTTAGGGCAGTATGAATATGAGCGTGCCAATTTTACCGCGGCCTTAGAGTATGCCAATCAGGCTTTGCACAGAGCCTTAATGTTAAATCGCAATTGTGAGTGCGGGCAGGCGCTGGTGTTAAAGGCCGATGTGCTTTTGCAACAGGGTAAGTTGGATGCGGCCTATGATGAGTATTTCCGCGCGGTGTGGTCGACCAATTGCAAGACGCAAGGCTTTAATGGTTTGGCCACTATCAGTGCGCGGCGTGGTAATTTTGCTGCTTGTGCGCAATTTGCCGCAGAGGCTTTGCTTACCGATGCCCAAGATGTCAAAGCTCTGGCCTTAAAGGCCTATGGTCTGTTAAAGAGCGGGGATAGTCAGGCTACAAGCTTGATTGCTACTTTGCAGGCACAAGCACCGCTGGAGCCGCTATATGCCTATTTAAATTATGCTCAAGATAGCAGTGCTGATGCTTTGGCACATTTAGAGCAAGTGTTAAACGGCCGCGAGATTAATTATTTGTCCGTGGCGGAGTTTTTAACCGCTGTGGGCGCTCAAACCGAGGCCCTAGAGCTTTTAAATAAAGTAAATGCCCACACTAAAGGCGCCTTAATTGCCCTGGTGATGGCCGCTTTAAGTGCTCCTACAAAGCGTGAGGCTCTGTATGCACAAGCACAGCAAAACTTTGCTGCCTTTGTCCGCTTCCCCAATAGTGTCTTTGAGCGCGTGATGTTAGGTACCTTAACCGATAGTGCCTTTGCCCTGCATCTGTGTGCCTGCTTTGACTATAGCCATCGCTTATATGCCAAGGCCGTGGAGCTGTGGCAACAGGTTTTAACGCTGGATAAAAACTATGTTGATGCCTTGCGCGGTATCGCCATCGATGCATGCAATCAGCATCAGGACATCAATAAGGCTTTGGCGCTGTATCGTCAAGCGGTGGCCATTGCCCCTAACGATGAGCGCTTACTCTTTGAGCTTTCATTGGTGGAAAAGCTGGCCAAAGTCCCGGCACAGGAGCGTTTGGACCGTTTAGAGCAGGCCAAGCCGTACAGCTTTAAGCGCGACGATCTTAAGGCGGAATATCTCACCTTATTAAATTTAGTCGGCAGGGTGGAGGATGCTCATACCTTTATCCAAAAGTCTAACTTCCATGTCTGGGAAGGTGGTGAAGGGCGTGTTTCCGAGCAGTATGTGATAAATGGCATCTTAAGAGCAGCGCAGGCTATCGCCAAGCAAGATTGGTCTACAGCCCGTGACATTTTAACTTGCGCTTTAACCTTCCCGCACAATTTGGGTGAGGGCAAGTTGGTGGTGCAAACGGACAACGACCTCTACTTCTTAAAAGGTGCGGTCGAAGAGCGCATGGGCCTTATGGATGAGGCGGCCGCTTCCTATGCTATGGCCTGCCGCGGTGACAGTCAGGTGCATGAGCAGCGCTACTACAACGATCAAAAAGCTGACTATGTGTTCTTCAATGCCTTAGCTTTAGCCAAGCGTGGGGATAAAGCGGGCGCTGAGCGCATCTTACAGGCGATGCAACGCTATGGTAAGCAGGCAGTTGGCGCGCCGATTGCAAGTGATTTCTTTGCCGTCTCCTTACCTGATCTCATTGTACTTAACAAAGATGAAGCGGCCGAGCGCGATGAAAACGCCTATTTATTGCAAATGCTGGCAGCCTTGGGCTTTCACGATGAGGCTACCTATCGAGCTTGTTTGCAACAGATGAAAACCATTAATCCGTCGAGCTACAAGGCAGCTCTCTACGCCTCGATTCACGACATCATCCTTTCCTTCATTGCTTAAGCGAGGTTAATATTTATGCAACTTAATACCGCGTTTATTTGGTTAGTATGCCTGGTGGCTGCCTGTGGTGGTCTGCTTTTTGGCTACGATTGGGTGGTAATTGGTGGCGCTAAGCCATTTTATGAAGCCTTCTTTAACATTACCGATCCGTTTACCTCCGGCTGGGCGATGAGCTCGGCGCTGGTGGGTTGTATTGCAGGTGCGATGGTGTCGGGCTACATGTCCGATAATATCGGCCGTAAGAAGACTTTGATTATTGCCGCCATCTTCTTTACCGTATCTGCTTGGGGTACCGGTTACTATGACGACTTCTCGTGGTTTGTGTTCTACCGTATTGTCGGTGGTGTTGGTATCGGTATTGCCTCCGGTATTTCTCCGGTCTATATCGCCGAGATGAGCCCGGCGGATCGCCGCGGCAAGATGGTGGCGGTCAATCAGTTGACCATTGTTATAGGTATTTTGGCCGCGCAGATTGTAAATCTTATGATTGCTGAGTCGGTAAGTGCTAATGCAACTTTAGCTGACATTGCAGCAAGCTGGAACGGGCAAATGGGCTGGCGCTATATGTTCTGGGCAGAATTGGTACCGGCGGTGGCCTTCTTTGTACTGATGTTCTTTGTTCCGGAGTCCCCGCGCTTTTTAGTTAAGAAAGGGCGTGATGCTGAGGCCGTGGCAGTGCTGACTCGTTTGGGCGGCAGCGACTATGCTAAGGCTACCTTAAATGAAATTAAGGTAACTTTACGTGGCGATGAGAAGGCCTCAGCTTCCTTAAAGGAGACTTTAGATAAGAAGTATCTGCCGGTCTTAATCATTGGTTGTTACTTGGCCTTCTATCAACAGTGGTCGGGCACCAATGTGATCTTTAACTATGCCCAGGAAATTTTTGCCTCGGCCGGCTTTGATATCAACAGCACCTTAAAGTCCATTGTAGCCACCGGTTTAATCAACCTTATTGCCACCGTGGTGGCGCTCCCCTTAGTCGATAAGATTGGGCGTCGGCGCTTAATGCTCTTAGGCGCAGGTGGCCTTACCATCATCTATATCCTGATGGCTACTGCCTATGCCTTAGGCATCTTAGGTCTGCCGGTACTGGCCTTAGTCTTAGCTACCATCTTCATTTATGCCATTACCTTGGCGCCGGTGACTTGGGTTTTACTCTCGGAGATCTTCCCCAATCGCATCAGAGGTATGGCGATGTCGCTGGCGACCTTGTCCTTATGGGTCGGTTGCTTCCTTTTAACCTACACTTTCCCGATGATCAATGCCGCCTTAGGCGCCTCGGGCTCCTTTGGCCTGTACTGCATCATTTGCGCGGTAAGCTTCATCTTCATCTACAAGAAAGTGCCGGAAACTAAGGGCGTCTCCTTAGAGCAATTAGAGAAAATTTTAGTCAAGGCATAATTTACCTTAAATCCTCACCTTACCAACCGGGATCTTTAACCGGTTGGTTTTTTGCTCTTAATAGCAGCCTCAAATTCAAGCGGGTATATTAAGCATTTTTCCACCCATCCCCGGGATAGGATTTGTCACTGAAGAATTTCTGCATAGTCCTTCGGTGACGGCGGTATGATAGTAGCTTTTCGTATGGTGTCACAGAAAGTAAATCTCTCCTAATATTAAGTAAATAGTTAAAATTAAGCTGTGGATAGGTTAAATACGCTGGGGCCTCAAAGGCTTGCTTGGAAGGTCGCGGGGAATTAAGCTTTAAGTAAAATTTACCTTTTGCCAAGTATGGATGACCTGGGGTCACTTAAGGATCAAGATGCCATCTCAAAGTTTACCGTCCCTGTTTTCGCGGGACTATGTGCTCCTTATCTTGATGAACTTTCTCTTATTTATGGGCTTTCAGCTCTATCCTTCGGGACTGCCGCCTTATTTAAAAGAGCTGGGAGCATCAGATGTGATTTTAGGCTTGGCCACCTTTTTAATTGCCATTCCGGCTATAGCCTCACGTCTTTTAGCCGGCTACTTTTTAGATGCCTATGGCCGCTTTGGGGTGCTCTTTTGTGGCCTTATCCTGATGACTGTGGTCGCCTACTTTTTAGGTTTGGCAGGTACAGTGGGCATGATTTTGCTACTACGCGGCTTGCATGGTATCGCCTGGGGAGCTGCGGCCACCGGCGCGGTTACTGCTGTCACCGATCTCATCCCACGCTCGCGCTTAGGTGAGGGGATGGGGATTTTTTCCTTATCTTGTGCCGTGGCGATGGCCATTGCCCCGGCACTTGCCTTAAGTCTGCCCTATACGTGGATGTTTCGCCTGGGGGTATGGTTTTTAGGGGCGGCGGCCTTACTTTCCTTAATAGTGCGTTATAAGAAGATAGCTAAAGGCCCTCGCGGTCCACGCACCTTGATAGAGCGGGCTTCATTAATGCCGGCTATTATTGTCGCCTTTTCCAATGCCTCCTACGGCGCGGTAGTAACCTTTGCCGCGCTGCTGGGGTATGAGCGCGGGGCGGAGCATGTAGGTTACTTTTTTGCCTGCTATGCCATCGCCTTGATGGTAAGTCGTCCCTATGTTGGTAAGCTGGCCGATAGATGGGGGTGTAAGACCGTCATTGCTCCGGGAATAGTACTTTTGCTCCTCTCTTTAGTGCTACTGTCCTTATGCTTTAATACACTGACCTTTTTAGGCTGTGGGGCGCTCTATGGCCTTGCGCAGGGTACGGTAATGGCCGGGACGCAGACTTTGGCCATCCTGCGGGCGCCGCAAGATAGAATTGGGGCGGCTAATGCAACTTACAGTTCGTGCTTTGACCTAGGCTTGGGCATCGGGGCAGTGCTGTTTGGCGCGGTAAGTGAGTTTACCGGTTATGCGCTGATGTTTACTATTTGCGGCCTGACGCAGATCTTACCTTTTATCATTTTAAAACTCGATAAGGGCAGAGATTGATCCGTAGGCTTTAAATAGGTGGGACTTTAAAGCCCCCCAGCGCTCAGGCCTTGGGGGGCGATAAAAATGGGCAAACCTTACCAAAGGTAGTTTGCCCGTAAGGGCTTTACATCTGCGGCATCTTCTGCTGACGTAAGACGTCCTTGAGGCCACAGAGCTTTACTGCGGTAAATTCGACCTTGCCATTGTGGGCAAAGAGATGCAGATCTTTGCGCTTACCGTTATAGAAGGTGCAGCTGAAGGTATCCTCACCGTCATTGACAAAGATCTCCAGGCTCGAATAGTCCACATAGATATCCAAGGTCAAATCGCGTTGCAGATCAAGCTTCATCGAACGGGGGGAGAAGAAGCCCTTTTCCTTGCGCAACAAGGTAAGCTCTTGATGCTGTCGGTCAAGGTAGAGGGTGGCAAAATCACCAAAGTTCACCCCGGCCGTTTCAAAGCTTTGCCCGCCTTTGATGCACAGATGTAAGTAGCAGGGCTTGCATTGCTTTTTCAGGCGATAGGTGTCGTTTTCTAAGTTGACGGTGCCAATTTCCTGCATCTTTTTATACAAAGAAGCTACTTCACGCACCGGCTTTTGAATTAAACGGCCATCTTGGAGCGTCACCTCGCGCGGCAGCGTGAACATGCCACACCAATTGTCCTCATAGGAGGCAAAGGGCAATTTCCACATGGTCTGCCAGGCAATCATAATGCGACGCCCATCGGGAGCTTGCATGCTCTGCGGGGCATAGTAATCCTGTCCGTGATCAATTTCACACAGCGAACGCGGGTCAAAATGCTCGGGATCTGTAGATACGGCATAGGAGCTGATGCTCGGGTTATTGCGGGCAATGCCCTCAGGCTTTAAACCCATCGGAGAAACGGCGACCACATATTGCCCATCTAAGGGGAAGGTATCCGGGCACTCGTACATAAAGGCCTCCTGTTGCGGGGCCGTTAAAATCGAGGTCTTTAAGCTCCACGTTTTAAGATCGGGCGATACATACTTGAGCACCCGGGCCTCATCGCCAGGGTAGCGGGCCCCGACCACTAAGGCAAAGTGATCGTCTTCTTTAAAGACTTTAGGATCTCTAAAGTGCATTACGCCCTCGGGCGGCTCAATGATGACGCCTAATTTTTCAAAGTGCACCCCGTCTTCCGAGACTGCCAAGCACTGTACTTCACGAATGAAATTGTCATTGCCCGGCTCCTTGAGCCACACATGACCGGTATAGATTAGATACAGTTTACCGTCATGCTCAATGGCCGAGCCGGAGAAGCAACCATCCTTATCAAAGGGCTCGGAGGGGGCTAAGGCCACCGGTTGATGCTGCCAATGAATCAGATCGTCACTTATCGCGTGTCCCCAGTGCATCGGGCCCCATTTGGCCTCGTAGGGATAGTGCTGATAGAAAAGATGATAATGACCTAAGGCATAGCAAAAGCCATTGGGATCATTAACCCAGCCATACGGTGCGGCTAAGTGGTATGACGGATAGTTATCCTTCTTGACCTGAGCCTGATGATTTAAGATAAAGTCATTGGCTTTTTTGATTTGGTTCTGAAAATCCATTTTTTGCTCCTAACTGTGCACAACTTGCAATTTATTCTTTGGCATTGGCAGCAGCCATGGCCTGATTGATACGATGCTCTTCGGCCACCGTCATGCTCTTTAAGAGGAAGAACGAAAGGATGGTGGTGACAAAGACTAAGATGGACATGATGACATAAGTATGGGCAAAGCCAATGGTGTCATAGCCATAACCTGCCACCGGAGCCATCGCCGCACCCATGACCTGCGTAATCATCTGATAGCCAACTAAGTACAGCGTAGCCGATAAGGCCGGGTTGAAGCGGGTGGGGATGTACTTAAAGAGCGAAATAATCACAAGCGGCATTTCCGGGGCGTGTAAGAGCTTGACGGCGGAAATAGCCAACGGAGTATCGACTAAGCCTGATAAGAGAATACGGGCAAACATGATGGTGCTGGCCAGCAGCATGCCGTTCTTGGCACCAATCTTATTGACCACAAACGGGGCTAAGAAGGTGCAGGCAAACTCTAAGAATACCTGCGTGGAATTTAAGTAGCCATAAAGCTCGGTACCACGTTCCTTATCTTCAAAGAGCTCGACAAAGCGCACCATGAATTGCTGATCGTAGACTAAGTAGGTCGAGCAACCTACCACATAGACCACCAAGGCCCAGAAAGCCGGTAATTTGGTAATGGATAAAGCGGTGGAGATGGTAACCTTATCGGCCTTGCCGGAGGTGGTATCGACGTCAACGGCCGATAAGCTAAAGCGACCGCTTCTTAAAGTCCACACGCAGACTAAGAATAACAGGCCGGCGACGGTGGAAACATAGAAGTTATAGTGCGGATCGATGTTAATTAAAATACCGGTGATGGCGACGGTAGAAGCCCAGCCCATCGAGCCCCACATTCTGACGTGGCCAAACTCAAAGCCGGCGCGACGGGAGAATCTTTCGGAATAGGACTCTAAGGCACCCACACCTGCCTGATAGGCAAAGCCCATATACACGCCCACCGAGATACCACCTAAGATGGTGCTCATTTTAAGGAGCGGCTCGCAAACGAAGATGAAGTACGGACCGCAGCAGGCCATTAAGATACCGATGTAGAAAATTAAGTTACGGCGTAAGACTAACTTATCCTGAATAAGACCGTAAACCGGTTGTAACAGGAAGGCGGTTACCGAGAAGACGGCATAGGTAAAGCCGATCTGCGATCCAGAGAGGTCAAAAAAGCGCTGTAGCCAAATGGCCAGCAGTGAGTAGCATCCTGCCCATGACACAAAGAATAAGTACATGGCGCATGACAAGATCCAATATTCCCGAGGCATGGTCTTGAGCCTGCCAAGTAAGCTGGTATTTTCTGCCATAATAATTCCCCTTGATAAAAGATTGCATTTGGGCCTCAGCCCATGATGCTATTTGCACCTTTTGCATAGTGCTGCAATCTTTTGCGTCAAATACAAAAATTTGCATAAAAGATTTGCATAAAAGATTTACATAATGGATCAAGCTTTAACTTAGTTTTTACTGTCTGTTTATTCGCTTTTGGCGGTAAAACTAGGTCGTGGCTAGGGCTGTCAGCTTTATCTAGGGGCAAACGCTCGCACATGACGGCAGGGAGTGTTTTATGCAAAATATATAGATAAAACTGCATATTAGATAAAATACGCTCTGTGCAAACGCTTGCATGACACTAAGAGGTAAGTTTCGTTTTTGACTATTTGTGGCAACAAGTGGCTTTGCAACAGGGACTTGATCTGCATATCGCGGAGTAATGGGCACGCTTGGCGCTGGGGCTGTAAAATCCCCTATCATGACTTGCCTATTCTCTTACCTTGTTGAGCCTTTTCTTCTATCTTGAATCAAACCTTAACCCCAGCCGCATAAAGGGCAAATGATGAAGCGCCTGTAGCAATTTTTTACCTAGCAATCTATCTTATAAGTTTTATTGGGCGCAAAAATTGCTGAAAGTAGAGTTATAAGTAGTTGATTATTTTTTGCCACGTGGTGCTACGGCTACAAAGCGATTATGTACAATAAGCATGTCAGATTTTCCTGCGGTGCTTGGGTTAAAAATATGGCACCGCAGTCATAGTCTACATCAAACCAATTGCCTGCAATATTTGATCTCTCGCCTCATCCAAAATCCAAAATTAATGAATCCTGCAGACGAAAACAGGGGGCTTCAAGATAGTAGATTTAGCTCGTCAACTAGAAGATGCTTTCCATGGGCAAATTGATGGGCCGGAGCACGGCCGTGCACTTTGGGCAGTTAAGTTTTGCTAAGCTGAGTTTTGCCCATCATATCTTGCGCACGCAAGCGTCAAGTTTACAGCTTGCCATTGAGGCGATGGGCTTGGTAAGTGCCAAGGTTTAGCCAAAGCATGCTTTGATAAGGGTAAGCTGTGCTAGCGGCCACACTTTCCCTTACAATGGATTTGGCACAATGCTTTTTTGCTACCTATCAAATGTCATAAGGAAGATAAGATGTATCTTTATTTTATGCGCCATGGTCAGACCGCGTGGAATCATGAGCACAAAATGCAGGGGCAAACCGATATCCCTTTAAATGAAGTGGGACTGGAGCAGGCAAGACAGGCTTCCGAGCGTTTGCGTGCAGTAAATTTTCGCGCCTGTTACGCAAGTCCCTTAATTAGGGCGCATCGTACGGCCGAAATCGTGCTTGCCGGCAGACAGATCCCACTTGTAGTCGAGCCCTTACTTAAAGAAATTGCCTTTGGACAGTTTGAGGGGCAAAGCCTGGATGACTTTAAGGAAGACGCAAGTCAGCCTTTGCATCAGTTTTTCTATGAGCCGTGGGATTATCAGCCTGGGGCAGGGGCGGAGAGTATCTACGATTTATTGGGCCGCGGCCTGCGCTTTTTAAACTTGATGATGCGCCAGGACTATGCGGCCGATGACAAGATCTTAATTGCCACGCATGGCGCCTTTGTGCGCAGCATTGTCAATTTGGCCGCCAATTTAAGTGTCGGGGAGTTCTGGCGTCGCCGCCCGCTACCCAACTGCGGCCTGATGGTCGTGCAGGCTGACCATCAGGGCTATCGCTTAGTGCATGAGGGTTTAGATCTGCTGTCTGGTGAGCTACCTTAAGCCTTACCAGGCATAAGCTTCCGGGGCTTCACCACCGGGGCCGGGGAAAATCTCGTCAAGCTTGGCAAGGAAATCAGGGGGAAGCTTAAGCTCTGTAGCCGCTTGATAGCTTGTAAGTTGCTCCAGCGTACGCGGACCGACGATGGGCGTGGTGACGTTGGTATTGGCAAGTTGCCAGGCAAGAGCTACGGTGGCAGGGGCTAGGCCGGCTTCGGTGCATAAGGCCTCGTAGCGTAAGATGCGCTCTTGCAATTGTGGGGCCAGCGTTTGGCGCAAACGACGTGACTTCACGCCGGACTGACTTAACTTGCCGGCCAACGCACCGCCGGCTAAAGGACTGTAGGTCATGATGGCAATGCCGTGATGGCGAGCACAGGGGAAGATCTCCAGCTCCAAGCTACGATTGCACAGATTGTAGACGCTTTGCTCACTTACAATTCCCATGCTATGGCGCGCCTTGGCCTCACCTTGCGCGGTGGCGATGCCCCAGGCGGGGAAATTGCAACTGCCGACATAGAGCACCTTGCCTTGTTGTACCAGCACATCCATTGCTTGCCAAATTTCCTCAAAAGGGGTATCGCGGTCAAAGTGATGCATTTGATAGAGATCGATATGATCGGTCTTTAAACGCCGCAGACTGTCCTCACAGGCCTTGCGGATATGATAAGCCGATAAACGTCGACCGTTGGGGCCGGGGATCATTGGTTGATAGAGTTTGGTGGCTAAGACGATTTCATTGCGCTTGCCGCTACGTGTAAGCCACTGACCGATGATTTCCTCTGAAATACCGTAGCCTAGCGGAATATCGGGCCGTTGCGGGCCGCCATAGACGTCCGCGGTATCAAAAAAGTTAAAGCCCAAGTCACAGGCTTTATCCATGATGCTAAAACTATCTTCCTTGGAGGTGACATCCCCAAAATTCATGGTGCCCAGGCACAAAGCGCTGACATAGAGTCCACTGCGGCCAAATTTACGGTATTCCATATTTATGCTCCAAACTAACTTCCTGTTTTAAATTTGTATTGTAGTAAGAGGCGGTGCGGAGGGGATTGCCTATTTCTCTTAATTTATAGGCAGGCAGTGGCTTTTCATATCAAGCATCGTTGGTGCTTGCGCTAAGATAGAGAAACACAAGAAAACTATGCAAAGGAGCAAGCGATGGCCTGTGAGCGGCAAGATTATCCCTACGACCTTAAAGATATTTATGTGCCTCAGTGGGCTACGCAATTTAGCGTCAGTCCAGAGCCTTATAAGTTTATGTTAAGTGTGGGGCTTACCAATCGCTGTAATTATGCCTGTCCTTTTTGCTATTACCATGCCTCACAAGGCAGCGCCCTTACGCAAGATTTGCCCCTGGCGATATTGGAGTAGGTTTTAAATTCCTGTCCGCCCTTGCAGTGCGTCAACTTTGCCTTAGAAGGGGAGCCTTTATGCCATCCCCATTTTTTGGCAGCGGTAGACTTGGCGGCGCAACATGCGCGCAGTGTGGCCCTGTCCACCAACGCAAGTCTCTTAAATAAGTCGCTGTTGAGTAAATTGTCGGCCTATACATTTTCTCTTATCACCTTAAGCCTCGCCGGCTCTGATAAGGAAAGCTATGCGCGCTTTAATTGTGGCGGGAGTTTTACACGCTTTATGCGCAATGCCACTGACGCGGTGCAAACTTTTGGCGACGTGGTGTGCCTGCATAGCGTGTTGATGGCACAAAACCTGCAGGCAGCTGAGCGCCTTCCGGAGGTGGCGGAGCAAATTGGGGTTAGCACATTGTCCCTAGCCTGTCTGCGCGAGCATCCGGGGGCGCGGGCGCAGGGCATTACGGCCGCGTCTGATGAGGATTTATTGCGCTGCCTAGATAAAATCTGTGAAAGCGCACAGCGACTTAAGCTTAATGTGTACTTTGATGGGCAGTTAAGTAAACCAAGCTTTAAACAGTGGTTTGCCGCCCATGGGCTCACACTGCCTACGGATCTTAGTTGTCATCTGCCGTGGTATTTTGCCTCACTGTTATCCTCCGGCAAACTCTTTCCTTGTTGTGGGGACTTTCAGCCCCAAAGTGCAGAGCTTAGTTTTGATGGCATTTTTAACCATCCGTATTTGCGCATGCTACGCGGGCATTTGCAAGCGGGGCATGTACTGGAGGCCTGTGTAAAGTGCAATCATCAGGTGCAATGTATCTGTGGGCAGGTGCGCTTTAATTGAGCGCGGTGGGGGGAGCGTCAAGCGCGGGCGGCTTAATTACCCTTAAGCTTGCTGACAAAAATAGGCAAAGATAGTGATAGAAATGAACTATCGGGGCGATAGAAATAAGGCAAATGTAGTTATTGGTAAATTTTATTATGTATAACAGTAAAATAGCTTAAAGAAGGGCGCTTGAAAATACTTTTAAACAAGGTGATATCAGTCATACATCGTGCCTTTTGAGAGAAATTGCTTATTTTCTGCAAAAATTACATGATGCTTTGGCCGGGATTTTTGGCAATGATAATGCGCATAGATTTATCTAATATGGAGTAGTTATGCGCAAATTATTGTTAAGCGGTTTAGCCGTTGCCGTACTGTCACTGACTGCCTGCCAGGCCCAGACCACCACCACTACTGCAGAAAATACCACGGCTCAGGCGGTTGATCCGTATGCCGATGACATCTTCCGCATTTCGCGTATCGAGATTGACCCCAAGCGCATTGACGAGTACAAGGCTATTTTAAAGGAAGAGGCCGATACTTCCTATGCTGTAGAGCCGGGCGTACGCACCTTATTTGCGATGTTTGAGAAGGACGAGTCGCATAAACTTTATATTCTTGAGATTTATGACAGCCCGGAGCAATATAAGTCTCATATCGCCAGTCCTTGGTTCCAAAAATACAAGCAGGGTACTTTAGACATGGTGACTGAGCTGGAGCTGATTGATTGCGATCCGCTCTCTCCTGCCATGCAGATCAAGGCCCCGCAAGCTGCACAGTAAATATGACGGCAAAGTTAGACGATTTAAGACTTAAACTGCTAGCCAATTTAAGCAAGCCGCAGATCTTAAAGACCGAAATTGCGGGACTTACGCTCTATCGGCGTGATAGCCCGCAAGTGCTTGACTTTGAGGCGGGACAAATTATGGTCTCGCTTATCGTGCAAGGCCATAAGACCATCACGGTGCGTAAGCAGCAGTTCTTTTATCAACAGGGGCAGTGCCTCTTTTGTGGTACGGCAGCCCCTTCGTTATTCCATGCGTTGGATAATTCGCCTCAGCATCCCTTTTTGTCGCTGTCTTTAACCTTAGAGCCCGAGTTATTGGCTGAAGTCTGTTTACAGCTCAAGCCGCAGCAAATGCAACTGTGTCAGACTAAAGGGGGCGTGGCGGTATTTGATGCCGATGAGAGCATTATTGATGCTTGCGATCGCTTAGTGGGGTGTTTGGGCAATGACGAAGAAGAGGCGCATATCGCTCCGCTTATCGTGCGCGAGATTTACTATCGCTTGTTTTTCTCTCCTTGTGGAGGTGATCTCTATACCTTAGCGACGCGGGGGGCGATGTGCAATTCGATTTTGCATGCCATCAATTTCATGAAGAAGCATTACAGCGCCAATATGGAAATTGCCAACATCGCGACGCAAGTGAATATGTCGGTCTCCTCTTTCTACCGTCACTTCAAGCAAGTTACCGGCGTAAGTCCACTACAATTCCAAAAGCAAATTAGATTACATGAGGCCAAGCTTCTGCTGACTACCAAGCAGCGCGGCGTCAATGAAATTGCCTATGCGGTGGGCTATGAAAGCCCCTCGCAATTTATTCGTGACTATCGGCGCTGCTTTGGTCATACCCCGGGCGCGGAGGCCAAAATGCCCGCTGCTATTTTGGCCTAGGCCGGAGCGTAATCCTCATCCGGCTGTTGCCCGTCATGGGCCTGCCACATGCACGGGCCTAAATTAAACTCACGGAAGATGGCCTTAAATGAGCTTTCTTCCGGTGAGCAGGCATAGATGCCACATTTAATCTCCCCGTTGGCCTTAGCCAAATGGCAAATGCGCATCTGATGGTAGTTCGTACCGTCAAGGGAGTACTCGATTTTAAAATCATCCGCGCGGCGACTTAAGCGCAGGTAGATCTCGCTGATGGCACTTACCTCTTGCGTCGACCAATCGGAAAATCCACCATTGGTGACCACTGCCCCCAAATGGGAAAATTGTCCATTTTCATACTCAACGGAAGCCTTAAGCCAGTTGTCGCTATCAAGATAGAGCACTAAACCTGCTTGATCAAAACGCTGATGGGCCGCGGCAAAGATGACCTTAAAACTAAAGGAGAAGAATTGCTCGCTGCAGGCAAACTGCAACATCGGCGCATTGTCGTTGCGAAAATGATAGTAGGTGCGCTGCCACAAATCAGTATGGGGCACGGTGTCAAAGTTAATTTCTTGTGCGCTGATGGTGGCGCTTGCCGGCGCGTTGAGCCAGTGCATGGCCAGATGATTGAATTTGGTTTCCATATGATCCTCAGGATAGTGAACTTTTATGGGCGATAAGTATTGTCAAACGCCCTTTAGCGCGTTGTCAATGCTAGCAATATTTTGTCGGTGTCTTCCCTATAACCGGTCTTACCCGCCTTGGGGCTTTCTTTAATAATGTGGCCATGTCCTATCGATAGAGTTTATTCATGGCTATAGAAAATAATGCGGAATGCTAATTGAGATATTATTACAAAAGATTCTTAAAGGAGACTTTAAATGTCTGTCTCAATTCGCCTAACCCCAGAGGAAAAATCACTGGCGCAGGCTTATGCTGATATGCACTCGATTTCGCTTTCGGAAGCTTTCAAGCGTGCTTTGTTCGATAAAATTGAGGATGAGTATGAAGTAAGAATTGCAGAGAATGCTTACGCAGAATATATGCAAGATCCCAAAACAGTATCGCATGCAGAGGCAGGAAATATTTTGGGATTAAAGTAATTGGCGTACCGTCTTTAATATACTTCACGAAGGAATGCTGCTGTGGCATGAGGGTGGCGACGCTCCGAAGTTAAAGACAGTGGAGAGTTCCAAGAGGTCGCTGAAGCAGGAAGAAGCCCATCAGCTTTAGCTGATTGGTAGTTCACGTTTACCTTTACAAGTGGGGCAAATGCTTGAGGTCTGGTGGTTTAGTTAAAGACAAAGTAGTGCCTTTAAGCGAGGATTGGGGGAGAAATTAGCCTGTTACAAGTTAAGAGAAAACAGGCGATCTAAGAGTTCTTGCTTTAGTCCTAGCGCCTGTTTAGTGAGGATTATAAGGAATGCTAAATTGCCGCGGCAATGGGCATAATGCCATTAAGGAAGCACTTATCACCATCTAAGGCCACGCTTTCAATGCCGGCTAAGGCCAGGCCTTGTTGATAGCGTTGCGTTAAAAATGGATTGGCAATAATCGCCGCTGCGCCATCTTGTGGCGTGAATTTAAAGATTTTTTGCATGGAGGCAATTTCAGCGCCAATCAATAAGCCCGAGAGAAATTCGCTTACCTGTGAAGGCTTAATGCCATGCAAAATATTGGCCGCACGTACTTCAAACAGATGCGCGGCTAAATTATTTTCTTCAAAACCCTTATGTAGACCTTGCTCAAAAGCGATGGCACTACTTTCTTGCTCAGGGGTTCCGAGGCCAATTAAGGAGTATTGCATTAATAGATGATGTAACTCTCCGGTCATGGCAGTTCTAAAGCTTTCCACCCGGCTACTGTCAAGGAGCACCCATTTGCAATGTGTGCCGGGCATAATGCAGATGTGGCAGGGCGTAGATGCGCAGGCGCCAGCAAGTTGTGTTTCCTCACCGCGGATTACATTGTAGTTATGCGGATCTTGCACACATAGACCGGGGATAATATTGACGTTTAAGCCACGGCTATGCGGAACCGGGGTCAATTTGGTGGCAAGCTCACTTAAATCAACCGGGCAATTTAGATAGGGCGCATCGATCCAGCCATTGACAGATCCGACCATGCCGGCCATTACGGTCTTAAGCGGACCGTATTCATCAAACCAGGGCTGACAGAGACTGTCAAAGACACCTTCACAGGCCGCTCCTCGAACCGTGGTTACTCCTTGCGGGGACTTTTTTACTTCCTTGACTTTACCCTCTAAGCACAAAAAGGCGCGGATATTGGTCGAACCCCAATCAATAACAATGTAATTGTTCTCAGACATCGTAAGCGCTCCCTTTATTTAATCGCGTTAATAAAAGCTTCAGCGGCAGCTCTTATCTTGGCAAAGTCGCCATCTTGTACCTTACGGGCATTGATAATGTTAGATCCGATGCCGGCTGAGCAAAAACCGTTATCGAGGAAGGATTTAACATTATCGACACTGACGCCGCCCACTGCCATTAACGGAACATGACTTATCGGGGCGCGGATGGCTTTGACGTAATCTAAGCCTAAGGTGCTAGCCGGGAAGAGTTTGACGATGTCAGCTCCCTCGTTATAGGCCATGGCTATTTCCGAAGGGGTCAGGGCACCCGGCACCGCCGTAAGACCTAAGTCTTTCATCGCGTGAATTACTTTGGGATCGGTATTGGGGGCGAGAGCAAAGTCTGCGCCGGCATCGGCAGCAGCTTTGGCTTGATCTACGGTCATGACCGTACCGGCACCGACACACATCTTAGCACGGAATTTTTCTTTAATTAGCGTAATGGATTTAGCGGTATTCTGCAGAGCGCTTTTAGAGGATTGATCAAAAGTGATTTCTAATAATCTAAAACCTCCGGCGTAAATTTCCTCAACCGCTTGTACAAGGGGCGCGCCATACACGCCACGCGAGATTGCTACTAGACGTTCTTGCAAAATGAAGGAGACAGCATCCATATAAACCTCAGTAAAAAATGCAATGCGGGTTTTATTAACTGAGAATATAAGACCTTTAATCTGATATTACAAGATGAATAATAATGTATTATTAAATTTTAGATCTAGCGCTCATTTCGGCGGTTTGAGGCGCGCGTAAAAACGGGCTATTTGCTGATAAAAATGCCGTTAATGACAGTTTGCTATTAAATGATGTTACAATTTAGGAATTGACAGATTGTTTTTAGAGCTTTTTCGGAATTGCGGAATGAATAGCACATCTAAGGCGGCCGCTAGTGCGGCTGAGGATGTAACTAGTAAAATTTTTGATCTTATTTTAAGTTCGGAGCTGACGGTTTTACCCAGTGAGGGTGAATTATGTGTGCAACTGAATAGTTCACGCACCACGGTACGGGCTGCTTTACAGACCTTGCAAGCGCAGGGCATTATCATTAAGCAACCGAAGAAAAAGACAACGATTGCCCCGAAAGAAAATTGGGACTGGTTTGATCCGCGTGTGATCGCGCAAATGGATCGTTGCTATCCGCATGAACAGATCTTGCATCATGTGGGCGCATTGCGTTTGAGTTTTGAGCCCAATGCCGCAGCTTTGTGTGCGCTTAATTGTCAGATGGGCGATTTAGTGGAAATAGAGCGCGGTTGTACCTTAATGAAGGAAGGGGTGGCGGAAAATGCGCCGCACAAATTTGAAGAGGGAGATATTCTGTTCCACCGCTCAATCTTTATTGGCACGAAGAATCCTTTTTTTATGGGCTTGCAGAGCCTTATCATCAACACCAGCATTTTATCGATTTCCTCGACCTTAGATGATAAGCCGTTAGAGTCGTCTGCTCATTCCTTAGATAAGCATTTAGCTTTATTTAGCGCCATTCGCTTTAAAAGGCCTGATGAGGCACGTACGGTGATGCGCACCATTTTGCTTGATTCGCTCAATAAAATTTTCCCGGATAAGTTACCTGATTACGTGGATTTTATTAAGTAAACTTTTAATAAAATTGTGCTAAAAAAAGGAGGCTTTAGCGCCTCCTTTGGGCAGACTATACAAATTGTGTGCAGGCTAAGATAGATAATCTTTAAACTCAGTTAAGAAGGCATCAATACGGGCATAGTCTTCTTTATCAAGCTTCCAGTAAGGGGCACGGCAGTAGTCACTCTTAATAATGCTTCTTTGCTTTAAAATGACCTTTTCGGCATTAATGATGTACTCAGGATGACTCATCCAAATACGCACATATTTCATTAATTGGCTATGTAAGGCCAAGGCGCCTTCATGATCGCCGGCGCGCCAGCGCTGTTGAATCGCTAAATAAATTTCGGCAAAAGAGCACCCGGGCATCGTGCCCACGCCACCTGCGGCCATTACATCGAGCATATACAGACCGGCATATCCAATCATGATTTTGGCCTTTGGGGCCAGTTGTAACATCTGACGTACATAGTCCATCGGTGGATTGGGCTCTAATTTGAAGATGGCATGTGGGTAAGTATGCTCAATAGTGGCCATTTCTTCTGCCGGAATGATTTTTTTAGTTTCTCCGGGGGCATATTGCACCAATACCGGGATATCTACAGCCTCTAAAACCGCTTTCATATGGGCTTTAATTTGCTCGATGCTCGGGTTTAAGAAAAAAGGTGGCAGGAGCATGAGTGCATCAACTCCCATCTTGGCATAGAGTTTGGCGCGTTTAACGGCCAATTCTGTGCTGTGATCGGTCACGGAGGCAACAGCGTAGGTGGGGCTGGATTTCGTGAGGGCAGTCAATATGCGCACCATTTCCAGCTTTTCTTCTTCACTTAACTTATAAAACTCGGTGGCAATACCAAAGGTAGTGATGCCATTCGTACCAATCTTAATCAGATGGTTAATTAAGTTTTTAAAACTGTCAAAATCGTATGCGCCATGATCATCAAAGGTGGCGGCAATGACGGCATTGATGCCTTGAATTTCTTTCACTTTCTTATCCTCAAGTAGTAAGACTAAAAGGGCCTGAATGTACAGGCCCTAGAAGGATGGTCAATTAAACCGTATGGCTCCTTTACCAGAAGATGGCATACAGCGCGACGGTAATTATCATGATGAAGTAGGTACCAACCTTAAAGCCGGTGCTGGTCTTAAACATCGAAGCGGTCAGCACAATACCCTTAGGATCATCATCGTTTTCAGAGGTAGCTAAGCTGACGAAGATAATCGTGGCGCAAGTTAAGATGAAGGTGTACATCATCTGATCGAGGAACGGCATCTCCAGCGGCAGGAACTTGAGCAACAGGGCAATCGGGATGGAGGCCAGCACACCGATAATGGCGGCGTTAGTGGTGGTCTTCTTCCAGAATAGACCTAACATGAACACCGCTAAGATACCCGGGGAAACTAATCCTGTGTATTCCTGAATGTACTGGAAGGCCTGACCGATAGTGCCAAGCAGCGGGGCAACGAAGCAGGCGATTACTAAGGCAACAATGGCAGTTAAACGACCAATGTTAACGAGCTTAGTATCGGAGGCTTTCTTATCGATGTACTCTTTGTAAATATCGAGCGTAAAGATGGTTGCGGTCGAGTTGAGCATCGAGGCTAAGGAAGACACAATTGCGGCAGCCAAAGCGGCAAAGACCACTCCCTTAACACCTACCGGCAGGAACTGTGCTAACCACGGGTAAGCGCGGTCAGCGTGCGCGTCGGACGGCAAGTTATTGGCGGCAACTGAACCTAATTGTGAGAACAGGTTGGGATCATTGATGATGATATAAGCGGCAATACCAGGGATCACGACGATGAACGGGATTAAGAACTTGAGGTAACCGGCAAAAATCAGGCCCTTTTGTGCCTCGTCCAAGGACTTAGAGGCAAAGGTACGCTGAATGATGTACTGATTGAAGCCCCAGTAGTACAAGGAAGCAACCCACATACCGCCGATGAGCACCGCAATGCCCGGTAGGTTCATAAACTGCGGATTGTCCTTGTCTAAGATCATCACAAAATGATCCGGAGCCTGCGCCATCATATTGCTAAAGCCGGCAAAGAAGCCCTCGCCTTGGCCAATGAAGTTCACTGCCATATAGGTGGTGGCAAAACCGCCAAAAATCAGCACTGCAACCTGAATCACGTCCGTCCACACCACAGCCGACAGACCGCCATAGACAGAGTAAATTAAGGCAAAGGCGGCTAAACCTAAGATGGAATACATCATCGGGATGCCTAAAATGGTCTGCAGGGCCAAACCGCCTAAGTAGAGCACTGAGGTCAGATTGACGAAGATGTACAAGCAGATCCAGAACACCGCCAGAATGGTCTTTAAGCTCTTGTTATAGCGCTTTTCGACGAATTCCGGGATGGTGTAAATTCCCTTTTGAATGAAGATGGGCAGGAAGAATTTGCCCACTAACACCAAGGTAATGGCCGACATCCACTCATAGGTGGCAATGCCCAGACCAATGGAGAAGCCGGAGCCTGACATGCCGATGAATTGCTCTGCCGAAATGTTGGCGGCAATCAGCGAGGCGCCAACGGCCCACCACGGAATGGATTTACCGGCAAGGAAGTAGCCTTCCTTACTACCTTTGTTGCGCCGTGAGACCAAGAGACCTACGGCAACGATAATGAGCACATAGACAGCGAAGATCGCGTAGTCAATTGCGCTCAGTCCTGAAGTAAATTCAGTGCCCATAATAAGCTCCTAAAGTTAAAATTAAGTTACTGTGAATCCTGCATGAGGCAACTTCTGCCGCCGTCAATCAAAATGGTGGTTCCGGCAATAAAAGAGGCTTGTTCAGAGGCCAAGAACACACATAAATGACCAATGTCTTCCACGGTGCCCAGTCTTTTTACCGGATGGTTTTGTACCGTTTGCTCGCGCACCGCCTGGGGGTCGGAATGGGAGTTAAACCACGCCTGATTGCCTTCCGTGTCGATAAAGCCCGGGGCAATGGCGACCGCACGCACTTGCGGACCCCATTCGATGGTGATGCTTTGCACTAAGGACAACAGCGCTCTTTTAGTCATGTTGTACGGGGCACAACCGGGAATGGTGGAGAAAGCGTGATTAGAGGAGGTCACGAGGACGCAACCATGGCTTTGCTCTAAATAGGGTTTGGCGCATTTGGCGGCATACCAATGCGAGCGCAGATTGAGATGAAAATTGAACTCAAAATCCTCCACCTTACAATCCACGCCTTTAAACACATTGGCACCGGCATTAGATACCAACACATCAATGCGGCCAAAATGCTGATAGGCGCTGTCAATAAAGCTCTTGATATCCTCAAGTTTAGTCACGTCGCATTTTTGATAAAAATAGCGGGCGTCACCAAATTTAGCTAACAGCTCCTGACAGGCAGGGATTTGGCTGAAGTCCTTTTCAGAGCAAGAAGCGACCTGATAGCCAGCTGCTAAAAAGCATTTGACTACCCCAAGTCCGATGCCCTGACTAGAACCAGTAACTATTGCAACTTTAGTCATGTTTTCTCCTAATCGCACATTACGGCCCCTTGCGCCGCTGATTTGGCCAGCTGACGGTAGAGACGTAAAAATCCTCTGGGGACATCTTTATGAATCGGGGTGAAGTTTTGGCGCCGAGTAGCAAGTACCGACTCATCGACTAACAGCTCTAACTTGCGCTGGGGAATATCGATGGCAATTTCGTCGCCGTCTTCGATTAAACCAATGACGCCACCTTCATAAGCCTCCGGTGAAATGTGACCTACAAATAAGCCACGGTTAGAGCCGGAGAAGCGGCCATCAGTGATGAGGGCACAAGAATCAGATAAGCCCATGCCTTCTAAGAATTTCATCGGACGATACATTTCCGGCATGCCGGGACCGCCCTTAGGGCCTTCATAGCGCAGCACTAATACGGTATGCGGCTGTACTTTGCCGGCTAAAATATTGTCCAAAGCCTCCTGTTCGGAGTTAAATACCATCGCTTTGCCACGGAATTGTTGCAAGTCAAGCGGCACGGCTGCCGGCTTTACGACGCAACCTAAGGGGGCTAAATTGCCCTTGAGAACCGCCACCCCTGAGTCCGTGCGATGAGGGTGCGCTAAGGTCTTAATGACTTCCGGACGAGTAGTTTTAACGCCTTCAGTTACAAGTTCGCCCTTGCTCTTTAAATCGGCAGTGAGGCAATTTAGATGTAACAGTGAGCGCACTTCATATTCCACCGCCGGGACACCGCCAGCTTCGTAATAGTCGATCATGTCGTATGCGGAAGCAGGGTAAATGGAGGCAATTAAAGGCACACGATGCGATAAAGCATCAAATTCATCCAAGGACAGCTCGCCTAAGCCGGCCTCATGGCAAATAGCTTGCAAGTGCAAAATACCGTTAGTCGAACCACCGGTGGCCATTAAATACACCATGGCATTTTCAATAGCTTCACGGGTGACAATGTCTGAGGGTTTGATCCCTTGCTTGACTAAATGCACAATTTGCTCGCCGCTTCTAAAGGCACATTCACGGCGTTGAGCGCTGATAGCCGGTAAGCACGCACTGCCCGAGAGGGCTAAGCCTAAGGCTTCGGCAATGCAACACATGGTATTGGCAGTTCCGTACATGGCGCAAGAGCCGGGGCCGGGCTCGGCGATATTTTCAATATGCTTAAATTCTTCTTCGCTAATTTGGCCTTGCTGTTTCCAACCAATGGCCTCGGTAATAATATTGCCGTCCCAATCGCGATTGCGGTAATGCGCCGGCATCATGGGGCCACCATTGACAAAAATAGCCGGCACATTGACGCGGCAGGCGGCCATGATGAGGCCCGGTACGATTTTGTCGCACGATCCTAAAAGCGCTACACCATCAAAATGATGGGCGCGTAACATCGCTTCTACAGAAGAGCAGACCAGTTCACGCGAGGCTAAGACATAGCGCATGCCCAGGTGACCTTCAGCAATACCATCACAAGGAGCAATGGTTCCAAAAACCATCGGCAGACCGCCAGCAGCTTCAATGCCAGCGCAGACCTTTTCTGTAAGTTCATTTAAGGTATAGTGGCCAGGGGTGGCATTGGTGTATGTATTTACCACGGCGATCACCGGACGGTGTAATTGCTCATCCGTATGTCCCATCGACTTGTATAAGGCTCGCTTTAAAGCGCCGTTATCGCCGCGCAAGATAGTATTAAAATACTCAGCGCAACCGGCACATTCAGCACACGATGCCATGAATCAATCTCCTTTAAATTAAAGTAAAACGATAGTTAAGGCGCCCCTTTAAGCTACTTGGCGCGACAAATGCTTGGCCGTCGAGAAAGTTCGGCTTTGCCAGGCCATCTATGGCAGTAGTAACAAAGAGCAGGTTCAGATCGCGACCACCTAAGGCGCAGCTACTCGGTTGCCGAGCCGGCACCGGCAGGCTGGCCTTAAGGGTATAGCCGTTATGGACGGCAAAAAGTCGTAATTCGCTAGCTCCCCAATTGGCATTTAAGATAAGACCGTCGTCCGTGAGGCAAGAGCCATCGGGAGTTCCGTTAAGGCAGGAAGGGATTTTTACCAGCCCCTGACCATTAAGATCACAGTTAAAAACATCACCACTGGCGGTATCAAAGAAGGTGGTTTGCCCTTCATTAAAGATGAGCGTATTGGGAATGGTGATATCAGCTTGTACTAAGCTGAAATTATGTAACTGCGGATCAAAGCGAAACATCGCGCCGGCGTGCGCTTGGGCTTGCAAGCCCATGGTAGAAAACCACAAGACTCCATCGGGGGCAATCTGTGCTTCATTTGGACGCACCTGCGTAAAACTAAACGGATAAAATAAACGCAGGCTTTCATCTTTGAGATTAAGTAAGAAGAGTCCGCTTTGGGAAACGAGGAGCAATTGTTGCGGATCGTTAGTTAGGAGTGCAGCTGACGTTAAGGTCGGCACCTTAAGACTACGGGCATTGAGCGTATAAGGATCGCAGATCCACAGCGCAGAGCCTTTAATATCCACGCAGTAAAATACGTCCTGTATCTCATCATAAATTGGGGTTTCACCCAGTAGTGCTTTAAGTTGTGCCACCGCTTTAAAGGGAGCAGTGATTAACGAACTTGAGATCATTTGATAACTTTTCTTAAATTACAAAGCCATTAATCTTGTATGACCAGAATTATAATCTATGAGCATTAGTTATTTATGTGCGCTTAGTCAAATTTTTGCAATTGCTGTATTTATTGACTGGAAAACAAATAATTGAGAGAAGAGGGCGGTTGTGGCTAAATGGCGTCCCTACAGAATAAATTTTTATGATAAGTAAATTTTTTATAACTAGTGGTAGCCTAGTGAAAGTGCACAGCGTGTTGATTTAAAGCTTGGCCTGAGGAGCGCTTACGCTTTACTTTGGTAAGGAGCTTTGGAATACAGATCACATTTTGTGGATTGGTGCGCGATCTGACGATTAAGGCTAGGGTATAGTGCCAATATAAAACCGATATATCGGTTGTATAAAATAACTTATACCTAAGATTGCACTAACCGGCCTCCATGAGGAGGGAGTTAATTAAGGCAAAGGGGGCGTAAGGTGGCAAGCAATATTAATAAAGCTACGGTAGCCTATGACTATATTGAGACCAAGATTATCCGTGGGGAATATCCACCACTTTCTATCATTGATGAGGCGCAATTAATTGCGGAATTACATACCAGCCGCACCCCCATCCGTGAAGCTATCTTGCGCTTAAAGGAAATGGGTTTTGTTTATGTCTATCCCAATCGTAATACCTTAGTAAGTGAGCTCAGTCTTGATTTAGTAAATGAAATGTATGCTGCGCGCTTTTTAAATGAGCCGGAGATGAATGTGCTTGCTTGCCATCATCTTGATGTAAAGTGGCTTAAGCTCTTAAAACGGCAATTCTTATCCCCGGAGCAAACACTTGAAGGGGCCGCACAACGAGATTATTACAACGCGCTGGATACTGCATTGCATGAGGGTTTGCTACATGCCTGCCCCAATCGTTTTATTACCAAGGCCTTAGATATTGTTTATCGCCATAATCGGCGTTTACGCTGTTTTGTCAGTCATACCGTGTCTGTCCCCGAGCATGTGGCATTACTTGAGGCGCTTTTAGCTAAGGATGCTACCGCTATCCGGCAGGCGACCTTAGCGCATTTACAAGGCTCGCGTGAACTTACATTGCAAGCTTTTGCACGCGGGGAATTAAGTTTTAGCAAACCTTATCAGATAAAGGCTTAAATCCTTAAGTTTTTTAGGATAAAACAGAAGTATTTTTAGGAGTGTCTATGCATCCGCAAATTAAGGAAGTTAATCTTTACAGTGCCGTATCTACACTGTCAAAACCTATTGCTGATTCCACCCATCAGTTAAGCAAAATTGCTTTTTATGTCGCGGAAGTCATCACTGCCGATGGCATTAAGGGACAGGGCTATTTGCTTGCTTTCCATTACTCACCCCATGCCATTGAAGGGGCTCTAAAGGACATTAAAGATTTTATTTTAAGCCGTGATTATGCCGTCAATGAAACCGTAAGATTGCGGCAGGAGTGGAACGCAGAAAGTGAGTACTTTGGGCAAAGCGGCATTAATGCCAATGCCGGTGCGGTACTAAATGTGGCCATGTGGGATGCGTGGGCGCGCACCTGTGGGCAGCCTATCTGGCGTCTTTTGGGTACTTGTAAGACCAAGATCCCGGTATACGGTAGCGGTGGTTGGATTTCTTATTCTGATGAAGAGCTCTTAGATGAAGTGCTCAATTATAAACGCCGGGGCTTTGGTGCCGTCAAAATTAAGGTAGGCTCCGGGGACATTGAGCGCGATCTGCATCGCTTGCAGATTTGTCGGCAAGCCTTAGGCACTGACGTTAAGATCATGATGGATGCCAATCAGGCCATGTCCGTTAGCGAGGCGATGGAGCTTGCTGAGCGCGCCAAGCAAATTGGTATTTATTGGTTTGAGGAGCCGGTACACAATTTGGACTTTAAGGGCTATGCGCTCTTGCGCCATAAATGCGGTTTGGCTCTGGCCATGGGGGAGCGCGAGTATAACGTGGAGGCCTTAAAACGTTTGCTTGAGTTAAACGCTCTTGATCTGTGGCAACCGGATTTAATTCGCTTAGGCGGGGTGGAAGGATGGCGAGACTCGGCGGCCTTAGCGCAATGCTATGGCTTGCCGGTATTACCGCATTATTATCGCGATTATGACGTGGCGCTGTTATGCACCATTGTAAAGCCCTTTGGCGCAGAGTCCTTTGATTGGATTGATGGCATTATCGATACGCCGTTACGCATTGAAAATGGCTTTGCCTATCCGCGTACCGGTAATGGTTGGGGTTTTTACTTTAAGGAAAGCGCATTAAACGCTCTGAACTAAATTTCAGATTAGATTATTTGATGTTAAGCAAGGAATAAATTTATGCAATTACAGTTTGAAGCGCAAAGTATGGAGCAACATGCTACTGACAGTTCAAAACGCCTTTTTGCGTTGGAAGGTCAAGTAGGCATCGTTACCGGAGCATCACGTGGTATCGGTTATGCCATTGCGCAGGTATTACGCGATGCTGGAGCTGTGGTCTATGATCTATCGCGACATGTGGTAGCCGATCATGACGGAACTAATGGCATCTATGGTATATCTTGTGATGTAAGTGACGAGGAGCAGTTTGCTCGTGTTTTACAACAGATTGTGCAAAGTCACGGAAAGTTAAATTTTCTGGTCAATAACGCTGGAGTGTCGTATAAAGAGCGTGCCGAAAACTTTCCACTCGAGCAGTATAGACGTATTGCTAAGGTCGATTTGGAAGCGCCATTTAGATTATGTCAATTATGTTATCCCTACCTTAAGCAAAGCTGTGGCGCGGTGGTAAACATTACCTCGATGGGAGCCTATATGGGCTTTTCGGGGGTAGCGCCGTATTGTGCTATGAAATCAGGTCTTTCGGGACTGACGCGAGCCTTGGCCGAAGAGTGGAGTGCAGAAGGCATTCGCGTTAACAGCGTGTCACCTGGTTGGGTCGAGACTGAGATGAATCACCATATGTTTGAGCAAAACCCGCAACGTAGACAGCAGGCTTTGGCCAAGAGCATGACCGGTAAGTTCGTGCATCCTGAGGATATTGGATGTGCGGTGCAATTTTTACTTTCCGCAGCCGCCCGCTCTATTACCGGACAGGATATTTCAGTAGACGGTGGTGCAAGATCCCATGGCTATTAAAAATAGATAACTAACAAACGATTAAGAAATTTCGCTTGTCGTTGTTGCTTCAGGATTTATGCGCAGCCTAACAACGGCAAGCCTATATCACGTCAGTTCGTCAGGTTTTTAATCTACTGAGTATTCAGGTGCCAACGACAAAACAGTTTTGGCAGTAGTAAAAGTTTAACTGATGAAAGATGCGCTAAGTTACTGTAGATGTTGCTTCTTTGGTTGCGCAGTTTGCGGCGGCTAAATTTGCTTTGAGTGATGAGGCAAATTTGAATAAATGCGGTCTTATGACCGCATTCTGATAGCTCTTCAGTAGTTTGGTTTTAGAGAGGATCTTTTAACGTGGCATATTGCCAAAGTACTTGGCGTAGGCGTTGTTGTAGCAAATATTGCGTATTATTTCACCTGCCGCATCCAGATCGGAGGTAAATTCGCTACGATCAATCATTTCACCAACAAAATTGCACAGAATGCGCCTGAAGTATTCAAAGCGCGGATACGATAAGAAGCTTCGTGAATCGGTAACCATGCCAATAAAGGTTGCTAAAACGCCAGAATTGGCAAATGAAGTCAATTGACGGCGCATGCCATCAATATGATCGTTAAGCCACCAAGCCGGACCTAATTGTACTTTGGCACGATGTGCGTCTCCAGGGAAACATCCAGCTAAGTTGTTAAGTGCGAGATCGTCGTTAGGACTCAAGCTAAACAGTACGGTGTCAGTTAAATTACCCTCGCTTTCCAATGTATCCAGGAACATCGCTAGCTGATTTAAATAGGGTGTATCTCCAGAGCAATCATAACCACAGTCACGGCCGTGCAGGGCTAGCATGCGAGTGTTGATGGAGCGAAGCGCACCGATATGAATCTGCATCACCCAATGGTGTTTACAGTACTCGCGGGCAAGTTCTAGCATTAAGCTACTACGCCATTGGGCACATTCTTCAAGACTGATTGCTTGCCCGGTAATTGCTTTTTCTAAAATGATATTTAATTCGGCGGGAGATGCTGTGACAAAACGTACTACGTCCCATCCATGATCGCTGTGCCGTGCACCATTTTGATGGAAGTACTCAATGCGTAATTTTAGGGCTTTAACTAGATTTTCGTAGCTGTCAATGCAAACGCCAGCAGCTGTGCCTAAACGCTCTAACTGCTCTTTAAATCCGGCTAAGGTTAGATTTAGATACTTGTCCGGTCTGAAGGCAGGGAATACCTTGATGGGGAAGGCGCTATCAGAAGCAAGTTTCTGATGATGCTCCAAACTATCGGCAGGGTCGTCACTAGTACATACGTATCTGACGTTAGAGCGCAACATTAATTGACGAGCAGAGAAATCTGCTTCTTGAATACGGGCGTTGCACTTTTCCCATAAAAGCTCACCATTCTTGGCATTTAGCTCTTCGTCGATATTAAAAAAGCGCTTTAATTCTAAATGACTCCAATGATATACCGGATTACCACAACATTGAGGCATGACTTGGCAGTAAGCTAAAAATTTGTCTTTAGGACTTCCCTCGTGGGTAATATATTTTTCATCAACGCCTGCCAAACGCATTAGTCTCCACTTGTAGTGATCTCCGCCTAGCCATAACTCGGTGATGTTAGAGAAATGATGATCGTTGGCAATTTGTTCCGGCGGAAGATGGCAGTGCCAATCGAAAATTGGCGCATCTTTAGCAAAATTATTAAACAATACTTTGGCGGTTTTGCTGTATAACAGAAAATCTTCATTTATAAACGACATGATTTTATCCTTGGTTTTGATTATCTTAAATGATTTGATTTAAGCGGCCATACCTCAGAACAACTGAAGTATGGCCAAGATTTATTTTTTGTAACGTCCAGCTACTTGAATGGTGTTACAAGGTTAATGGTGATTGGCATATTTAGCGATGGCAGCTACGGCAACTACCGAGACTAAACAGCAGATGATGTAGTAGCCCATCACATAGTGCGAAGTGCCGCCACCAAGTTCTACTAACCATGCGGCAATGAAGGGAGTGGGGCCAGAAATTAATACGGAATTGAGCTCACGAGACAGGGCAATACCAGAATATCTGTAACGTACCGGGAACAGATTGACCTGGAAAGCACCTTGTGCTCCGGAAGTGCAACCATAACCAATCGAGTACATGATGGACATACCAAGGGCAGCCATAGGTAAGCTCATAGTATCGACGAGTAAAAACATCGGAATAGAGAAGGCGGCGATGAATAAGTTGCCGATGATATAGACTTTGGCATTACCAATCTTATCTGCAATCATACCCATCAACGGAGTGCCAATAATGGCAAAGAATGAAGCCCACATTAAGGCGGATAAGGCGTCTGATCTGCTATAGCCTAAAGTATTGACCATATAGCTGATGATAAACACTGACAAAATGTAGGAGTTAGCAGAGTGACCGCATAAGGCCAACATATTGAAGACAACCTGCTTCGGGCTGTGCTTTAACACCTCAAGCAACGGAACTTTCTGCTTTTCAGCCTTGGCTTTAGCTTCAGCCATGGCTTCAGCATATACCGGGGTTTCATCTAATCTTTCACGGATGTACAGCGCAATAGCAAATAATATCGCTGAGCAAAGGAAAGGAACACGCCATCCCCAGCTCATGAAGCTTTCTTCCGGCAATTGTGACACAATGAAGAAAGCACCAGTAGCAAACATAATGCCAATCACGGTAGATGCATTGATGATGGCTGTGCAGAGCGCACGGCGTCTATAAGGTACATATTCAGCGACAAAGGTTAGTGCTCCTGCAAGTTCTGCGCCGGCACCAAAGCCTTGGAATAAACGTAAGAGCACTAATATAATTGGTGCCCAAATACCGATGGTGAAATATGAAGGTAAGAGACCTAGCAGGGTTGTTGTAGCTCCCATCAACACAATGGCGAAGATTAGGGCAGGTTTACGACCGAAATGATCGCCAATATGGGAAATAATAATGCCACCTAAGGGTCTGGCAAAATAACCTACCGCGAATGTAGCAAAAGCTGCCAACAGCGCTGCGGCAGAAGATAGCGACGGGAAAAATAAATTGTTAATAACTAGACCTGCGGCGGTACCGTAAAGAGCATAGTCATACCATTCAATGACGGTACCTACCGATCCAGCAACAACCGCTTTGACCATAGTGGCTTTATCGGCATGTTCGGATTTATAGGTGGTTTCGTCGGTTGCGGCATTATCGTTGTTTATGATGCCATTAGAAGATGCTGTTAGAGTCGTCATAATGTCCTCGCAAACTGGTGTTGTTGACCTGTTAAACAGGTTATCAGTTGGACAATATAATGTCATTTTTAAAAAGTTAAAAACGTGACGTAGGCCTAATTTATTGAACTAGAATTTTATTAATTGTTTGTTAG
>JAHLFG010000061.1 GCA_018883895.1 Candidatus Anaerobiospirillum merdipullorum | reverse complement strand
ACCTGTAACCTTTCGGCAATAGCTGGTTAAATCAACTTCAACGATTGGAACCTCTACCGAACAGGAAAGGTTTACACTTCTATTTGAAGTCTTAGTTGCGGTGGCGCTTACACGTATGGTACCTGTGTACGATTAGCTACCGTCAAGACTCTTGACATATTGGTGGCAGACGTAGCCAATTAAAAATTGGCAGGCCAAATCCCTCCTTAAGAGCAATCTGAATCACTTGTTGTCATAAAGCCATCCAAAGGCCTGTGTTTAAAATAGCAAAATGACAAATCCGTATTCACGATTTTTGCACAAAATTCAAAAATAATTTTAAAAACGTTTTATAAAAAATCATAATAGCAGCAACTTTATTCTGTATAACAATAAACTAAGAAATATGACTATATCAAAAAATTTGATATTAAATCTTGACTTTTAGTTTTTTGTGATTATGCTTGAGCCTAAAGAGGAAAAATACTGAACTTTACTACTTTGCTCGATACTTTAGGTGATGACGATGATGTTACGATTAAATTTAAACAGCCTCTTTGCCTTTTGTAGCAGACTACTCGACTTTGCTTTTGTGTCTTTGGCTTTATGCATGATTGCCTCAATCTTTACGGATTTTGGCTCCAGCCTGCTTTCAAGCGCCTTTTCCGATGTATCTGTGTGCCGTGGCGCCATGCTCGGCATGAAGGCGCTGCGCTAAGCGCGCATAGGGCATAGGGGGACTGATTATGGAAAGCCTGACCAACGCGGCGCTGACTGTGGCGCTTATAATGTGTTTCTTGGTAGCCTGCAGCTTGTTTTTGCCGTATTCCAGAAACGGCAGGACTAAAGCCCAGCAAATCGTCAAGTTGATTGGCCTGGCGCTGTTTGTTGTGACCTGCGTGAGCGTGGGACTGCTGTGCATCACGGTATGCTTTCCGTAGCTGCTGGCTTTCACGGCGTGAGCTTGGCAAAACAGGAGCTCGGCATTAGATAGGGCCGCTTGATCTGGAGGACAGCTGGTCGCCGGAATGGACGGATAAGGCTGAGCAGAGATTTGGCTTTTGGGGACTAAAATTCAGAAACGGCATAGCGGATTAAAAATTTGCCGGGCTGGTATTCTGTAGTTGTAGGATTAAATGAGATAATCAATTCAGGAATAGGAATAGGGAGAAGGTTTATGAAATTGACTCTGTTGGCCGCCGCGATGTGCGGGGCAATCGCCCTTGCAGGGTGCTCGTCGCTGTCGAGCAATGATCCTGCCTTAGAAGGTGCTGCTTTAGAGTTGCCCGAGTGCGACGGTATTTACGATAAATGCAGAAAAACCACTACCTATTACAACGAACCTAGCCCAGAACTGAATGACCTTCCCGGATTGCCTAATTCCGCGCTGGACATCAAGTACGGTCAGGGAAAGATCAGTCGCGCTGTGACCATAGCACCTTATGACAGAGGCTTTATAAGCGGCGAGGTGATCCAAACCATCTACGATTACAACGATCAGCCGGTGCAACAGATTGTGGCACCTTTCGCCTTCGGAGCGCTTAACGGTGAAGTAAAGACTTATGCTTTTGTCACAAACCAAGATGGGGAATTGGTAAAACATCTTAAAAGCTCTGAAGTCTGGATTAAAGGTGTGAAAAAAGAGACCCTGGCCGAATTAAAACCCTATATGACGGCTCAGGATCTTGCTTACTTTGAACAGCCGTTCCCGCCGCTCTGTGATCAAGCAGATGATCAAATTACCGGGTGTGTGTTTCGTGAAATTGATGGCGCTCCCAAAATTATTGGAATGCCTGACAGGCTTGTGTTCTATAAAAATGGTGAAAAAGATCTTAATTTCATCATAAAGCAAACTTCATTTGGCTCTAAAGAAGTTGACGGTGTAAGGTACTTTTCAGAGAAATATTATGATAAAGCCGCTCCATTGCTTGGTCTTGATGACTTTATGGGGAGGATCTGTGATATACACAGATTAGACAAAGAGGGACACACCGCAGAAAATTGGGGATTTAATTCTGACGGGAGTCTTTGTTCAGTTTTAAAAAATCGTGAATATTTATACCAATCCTATAAGAACTAATCTTAAAATCTGAGCGAGACTTAAGCTCGCTCAGACAAATCATAGATGCTGCTATCTTAAAGCGTCACCCATTTTGTTAGTTACATACAGCATGGTCTTTGTTTCATTAACTGAGCCTCTGGCAGAGTTGGCAACCATGTTAACCACAGAGTCAGCATATTTCAGTTTTTGGGCATCATCTAATCCCATACTGTCAGTAAGTCTGTCAAAATCCGCGCTTTCCATTAAGCCCTCACGAGCGGCGCGCAGATAGCCGTCTGTAAGAGCTTGGGCGTTCTGAATTTCTTTGGCTTGAGGGATCACGCTCACTTGGTCGCCCGCTGTGTTATTGTTAGTAAAGTTTCCGTGAACTTGCGAAACGCTGTTGTAAAGATTTGTAATCGTTCCCTCATAATCAACGCCGGATAATCCCATATTGCTAGTGATGTTTTCATTCGCCAGAACATGCTGAGCGCCCGTGCTGGAAGCAACGGTGTTATCAGCCAAAGTATTACCGACTTTTTCTGTCAGGAAAGTACCCATATTTTGAATATCTCCCATATCGGCAGGCTGACTTGCCTCTCCCCTTAATTGACGTAAATAGTTCAAATCTTGTATAGCTTCCTGCCTAAAGACTTCTTTTCCTTTTAATACCTCAGCATCATTGCTTTCACCGGTAGCAGCAACCTGCTGTCTGTTAGCGTTATCTTCCTCAACCAAATTACTGACAGCATTATCTTTCTGTTGCTGAATAAAATCAGCTTGCCGCTGGGCAAACGCAGCAGGCGAGCCGCCGAATAAATCCTCGTCCGGGATCTTGGGCTGCTGTGTGCTGGGCGCTAAAACACTCGGTTTAGTCACATCTACCCTAGGCACAGCAGGTTTTACGCCGGACGGAGCCGCAGACGGAGCGCCATTAGCAGGGGCATTGCCGCCTGAGCCGTTTGCAGGCAGAACATTAGTTGCTCGCGGCGCAACCGCTGACGGTGCAGTTTGGCCGCCGCCTGTGTGCACCACTGTGCCTGAAGAAGCAGCGGGGTCTGAAGAAGAATTTGACGGAATTTTATAAAGAGACTTATCTCCAAGACCAGACTGCGCTTCTTGATAGATAGAACCGTACTGATTGCTGGCAGCAGGCACCATTGACACATCATTAAGCGCCCTGAGAGCCAAGCTCTTTGCCTGCAAGTTTTCATCATTTCCTTCGCTATTATAATAATTTAACAGCGAATTTAATCGAGCGGCTTCAGGTGACGAGTATGCATCTCCATTGGAAGAATAAAATTGATTTACGCCTGAGTCTAAAACCCTGCGATCTGCGTCAGATAAGGAATTTCTAAAGTTGTCATATTCATGATTAAACCAATTCCGTTTGTCATCAGACATAGCTCCTGCCGCATCAATTAAATTCACGCTTTGCGAAAAGCCAACTGAATTAGACAGCTGAGCCATTTCCGTAGCGGTTTGACTCTTTTGCATAACTTCAGAAGCCTGGTTCTGCAAAGAACGCATGGTTTGTCCGGTAACACCGTAATTTTCGTTCTGCATCTTGGCATGAGCAAGACTTGAAGAAAGCGCCTTACCTACTTGGCTTTGTGCCGCGTCACTGAAAGAAAACCCCTTAGATTTTATACTGTTGTAAACGTCTGATAAAGCCTTTCCCGTTGCAGTTCTAGTTGCCCCCTGAATGCCGCCAAGAAATGGCAGATTGCCGCCCAAAGCCACCGCTAAAGTTCTCGCTTGATCTTCAGTTATCTGAGCTTTTTTAGCAGCGTCGGTGGACATAACATCATTTATGGCCGCGCTGAAATTGTGAGAGCGAGAGGCGCTGACGGCATCTGTAATAATGGCGCTCACCGCGCTTTGGGAAATATTTGAGCCGGATTCGGCCAAACTTTTGGCAAAGGTATCGACAAAAGAGCTTGCCGAAGTTTGAGCTTCAGCCATCGCTTTTGAGGCTGAAGCTTGAGCAATCTGGCCTATATTGATGCTGGGGGCTACTTCTTTTGCTCCTGACAGCACCGCCTTCATTGAGTCGCCCTGATTTAACGCCGTCATCGCCAAACCTGCACCCGGGGTGATGGTATCTGGCACAGCAATCTTTTCGTTGATATGGTCTGAACCGGCCATACGATTTGTTAGTGAGGTCAATGCGTATGCTGATCCAGATACGATAATAAAGGTCAGTAGGGGCACTGCCGCTGTAAACATGCCGCCCACAGAAATCCATGTGGCAACAGTTTCCGAAATTTTATTTAGCGCATAAAAAGAAGTAGGGTCTTTACCGCCTAGAGCAAATTCACCTAAGTCGCGTGTTGCCCCTGACATGATGAACATATTACAGATTGCCACCACAGGAAGCCAGAGTTGCACCCAAATCAGCATGATGAAGTATTTGAAGTACAAACGCAGTCCAAAAACGCCGAGCAACATGATAAAGGCGGCAAAAGGCGTGATGGCGTATACAAACCCCTCAATAAAGGACATCATCGGGCGCATTGTGTCAAAGAACATGTTTTGTTCTGCCGCCCACTGCATATTGCGTTGGGCAATAGCTTGATTGAGCATGACTGCGCTAGTGCGATCAAACATGTCCTTATAGCCCTGTCCCAATCCTGAGCGATAGATGTCCCACGTGATTGAAGCCAACATGAAGTTCATGGCATGGTTTGCATCAATACGCAAAGCGTTCATGGCTTGCCAAGTTGCACGTTGGAAATCAAATCCGCGAGCACTATCCCATGCGGCAGTTGGATCTCTTTCTGCAATGCCTAGCAGCATTGCAATGCCTGCCAGATAGTCAGAGCCTGATGTGCTACCGCTTAGCGAATTGTCAAAACGTTGATAAATAACATCCCAAGCGTCACCACAGGTGTAATCACGCGGCTCTCCGGCCGTCCATACCTGAGTGTAGTAAACATCTGAATCAAAGCGTAACGCCTCAGCAATCGGAGCGTTATAAACCTCCGCTTGCGTTTTGCCACCATATTGCGGACCTAGCTGCAAAGCTTTAAAGGTGCAGTAGTGCGCATAATCAGCAACCGATCTTGAGAAATCACCGGGATTATCTCCCTGCATTTCGTCAATAGAAATTGCCAAATCAGGCAATGGTCCCATGCGATAGATGCTGTTGAGGTAGTACAACGCATTGCCGTATCGTCCGCCATTCCCGGCACCGCCGCCGGTCAATGTTGAAGTGGCTTCTGGCATTTGAAATGCTGTTTCCATCATTTCTGTCACTTTAAAGCCAAAAGTTGAAATGATGGATCCTGCTGCCGCCACTCCTATTGGCACGTTATCGACTTTGCGATCTTCCTGCGTGTAGACATCGTGGATGTTTACCGATGTTGTGGGGTAATAGCAAATGAACCACATGATGTAACAGATAATGGCAGTTTGGATGTTAAGTCCCTGACCGCGTATTACTGTTTGAATACAGATAATGATGACTCCTACCAATAGCGCAATAGCACATGCAGTGGAGAAATCGTCAGTTCCGCAAATTGCAGCAATGGCATTTAGTACCTGTTGTAGGAAGTACGAATCTCCTACAGAGTAAATGTTCCAATCCATCGGCACACCTTTAGTTTGACGTGTTAATTGCCTTTTGATTTATCAGTAGGTTGAACTCCTGCGGCGTATCAGCATAAAGCTCAAGCTGGTCTTTTACTTTCGACTTTAAAGAATCAAGCGAGCCTTCCTGCGAAACTAGCGTTTGGTATTGCGACATCACACGATCTCGATTGCTTGTGACTTCAGTGATGGCCTTTTGCGCCCAAGAGCCTTTTTGCGCGCTAAGGGTCTCAAGTACCGACTTGAAGATCTCATCCACGGTGTACTGTGCAGAAACCAGAGCAATAGCCCCGATATTGTCCTGAATGAAATTGCTCGCCAAGGCAGACGGATTGTTGGGATTAGGAGTGCTTCCGGCGATGGCCAAAGAAACTAAATCAGCTCCCAAATCGCGCGGTAGGGATAAGATGACCTGTTGATGTTCGGCATTTAAAGCGGCACCGGTACCACCATTATTGGTGGCCAACTGTTGAATGGCACCACCGGTGCAAGGTTGGCCTAAATCATTGCCGCATAGACTGCGATAAAGGCGTTGTTTGTATCCATCAAAGACAAAGGCTTGGTCAGAGACTGTCAGGCATTGGTCTGCACCGGTACCGTCAGAGCAATGGTAGATCGTCAGGCGATGGTTGTTTTGGGAACCGTCCAGAAAATCTTTCACCTCAAGGCGTGGCTGTAAAGTCTGTACCGGAGAGGCACCATCCATTGAATTAGAGCCGTCGCCGCTGGCAGACGGGGCTGTGTTGGTGTCTACCGGCTTTTGTACAATGATAGAGCCGGTAATTGACATTAGCGTTTCTGCTATATCTGAGCCTGAGAACAAGTAGCGTCCCGGCAGTCCTTCTTCATTGATTGCCTTCCACACGATGTTGCCATACATGTTCATGTCTGATGCTTGATCGGGATTGTTCTTGATACTGGAATCCACCGGGCTGATGGTTTGTACGCCGCTAAACGAGTTGATCCACGACTCAAAAGCATCGCCCATATCATTTGCCGAGTTCTGGATTTTGGAAAAACCGTCTTGGAACTTCCCCAAAGTTTCTTTAGGGTTGGTAACAATGCCTGTGGCCAGTTCACAGGAATTATTTAGCATGGCATTTAAAGACTGCACGATGTCTTGGAATTTCTGAATAAGAGTTTGGCAAATAGAGCAGACCGTTGCCAATGCCATTTGGAAGAGCATACCAACAGCGTTAGCGGCAATCGACCTAAACAACTGTACCAATTGGTCTGAGTTAATAAAGGAGAACGAGCCGCCAAACAAATCTATACCGCCACATCCAGCGCGAAATGACGGCGGCACAAAGGTTGCAATGTTGGCATCAAAAATCTTGGCACGTGCATATATGCTGCCACCCGAGAGCACGCCACGGCTGGCTGCCGCATAGGCTCCGGGAGTGGTGACATTTGACATGCCGCCAAGTACGCCGTCCATGACTTCATCCACAAAGTTTGCTGCCATAACATTGCCACTAATGGCAAAGGTTAAGGTGAGTGCCAATGCGGTGTTAAAGCGTCCAATTTTATGCGCAACGGTCACGGCAAGGTGCGCGGTTGGTTTTGCGGTACGCTCAAAGGAATACTGCACCACGGAGGTGGTGTGGTTGATGACACAATCGACCGCTTGCGACATGCGGTTATAGGAATAGCGTAAAAGATTCATTAGTAGCCTCTAGGAACAAAATCAGTTGGAATTTGGGCAGTTTTGGCCTTACGTATTTCTTCTACCAAAACGCCCGGATCGATGAAATTAGTATCTTTACCGTAGGGATTGGATTGCTCTTTGATGGACTCTAAATGGGCAGCTAAAGGAGAATCGGTCTCCAAGACAGATGCAAGGGATGTCACATCGTCAAATGGCTTTACATAATCAAAATCTGAATCAGGAAGCCACTTGTATTGCTTGGCGGCGCTTATAGCACGGCGGTTCAAATCAGATAGGGTGACAAAGCCCTGTACCAACGGCTTGATGTCAGCAGTTTGCGCGTCAAGAAAGAAAGATGAGGGTAGGGCGCGAATGTTCAATTGTTGCACTATATTAGGATTGACTATGTAGTCAGGGAAAAGCGAAGCAGTGACATTGCCGGGTTCAGGAGTATCAATTGAAATAGCTTTTACCGTAATGCCCAAGTTGCGGCTAGCATTTTTCAGCACCTGTGCTTGCTCATCGCAGATATAACAGCGATTCTTAAAGACAAAGAAGATACCTACACGCTCATAGAGCTTTTTCAACAAACGCCCTTGCTCGGCATTGATATATGAGGTGCGATTCACGTTCATACTTCCGCCTAAAGGAGCTCTTGCCACTTCATCTAAAAATGGATCGCCTTGCACGGCCATTTGCCCCGCATAAGCAAATTGCTCCGATCTATCCATCGCAAAACGCTGTAAGTACAGGTAAGCGCGTAAATTCTCTACAGTCGGGTTGTCCCAAGCCAAGCGCCGGTAAACTTTCAAGTTTTCTTCAACCCAATCTGCTGAAAATACAGCTGGCGGCGTTGGGGTTTCTGTAGGTTGTTCTGTCTTCTTTTCTTTCGCCTCTACAACCACCACCGGGGGCTGTTTTTTCGGTTGGGGCTTTATTGGCTTAGGCGTTTGCGGGTCTTGTGCGTACCACCAATAACCTTCACCAGACTTATCCCAAAATGAGCCGGCCCCCGGTAAGGCTGCAAAAGCAGATGAACACAGCAAAAATCCAATTGCTGTCAACGTTTTTTTCATCTGTAGAATTTCTCCAAGACAAGTTCTCTCAGCGTGAAGTCTAATCAACCAAAATCAGCAAAAGAGCGCTCTTTGGGGCATGATTTGCTAACTTTTACTCTTTGCAGGGAGCATATAAAAACGCTTGAAATGTCTAAGATATTAGTTAATATTATTATCCTAATAATGCAAACTCTAGTTTATCAGTATAAATGTTATTGCGGTATAAAAAGGCAGTTTCCGTATTATTTATTGCGGCACAGTTGTGCGTTTTAACCCCAAGTTATGCTGGCGAAAAAAGCAACCTATTAGCAGGAACTGTGTATGAACAAGTAGGGGTACAAGAAAATCTTGACCCTTTTTTGTTGTACTCAATTTCACTTTTAGAGTCGGCAGGACATAGCAAAAGCGTTAACCGTGGATATATCGCTCCGTCCCCGTATGCCATACGTGGGCCGGAAGGGGCTTTTTACCCGCAAAGCTACGCTGAAGCGGTGAAAATCCTCAATCAGCAAATCAGCAAACATGGCCGCCGCAAACTAGACATCGGATTAATGCAGATCAACGGGCAACATTGGCTTGAAGCCAAGCACCCGGAGAGCTTGTTTAATCCTTACAACAACGTTCGTTTAGGAGCAAAAATTCTGATGCACGGCCTTAAAGATGGAGCTGATTTAGAGCTAGCTATTGGCCGTTATCATTCGCCCACCGATTGGAGGGCCCGTATTTACGGGGCTCGTGTTTTAGCCGTTTACAGCAACTTAAGAGGCTTTCGCTAATGCCTGAAAAGGACAGAGAACTTGCCGTCATAACTCCGCGCATGGCGCGAGATGACAGTAGATGCTATGACGAGCTTCAAAAGCGTCTAGTACAGTTAAAACCATTCCAAGATTCGCTGTTGTTTGACAGGACGGGGGCGGTTGAAGAGCAACTATCCTCACGCAACATGGACGTAAACGAGCTTGAAATTGAACTTTGGGATCTTGTTCGTGAGGTCTTTACCAATCCTAATATTTCTGAATCCATGCGCGAAACAGCCACTGAGATTTTCGATTTCAGCGCCTCATTTCGCCAAATCTTGCGTCTTAGTAATCCGCAGAATTTCGACCACCTTAAAGATGGCTCTTTACTGTCGTTTACGTTTCCTGACGACATGCAAAATAGCATGATTAATGCCTTAAAGTCAGGAACCCGTAGCGATGTTATTATGGACGGTTATCATACGCGCTTTTGGTCTTGCGTGGCGTTCATAATACAGTCCCTTAACATTGAAATATGTAGCTTATCCCTAGGGCTTTACCCCGAATTGGTGGTTTTACTAAAGCAGATTTCATACAACAAACAAATGGAGCTGTTTGCCCATTATTCCATCAGGTTAACTTTGCGTTGTAGCGAAGAAGTGGTGGCAAACATTCTTAATTGCTCGCCTAATGAGTTAGGCAGTTTTAAGGAGCTGAAGTATTTACAAATCATTTCCGGAGCTCGCCAGAACCCTAATTTAATTAAGGACAAATTCAGCAAGCTCAAAGAAATGGGTCTATACCAATAAAGAGGGGCGCAGTATGAACAACGTAGTGAGCACTCGTAAAACCTCAAATATCCATGCCAAGTTTCAGCCAGATCGCGTTAGCGCCACCTTGGTATTGCTGCGCTATGGTTTTTCTCCTTCCATTATTCGCTGTACCACGCAATTGCATCAAAAGACTGTTGCGCGCATTAAGGAGGAATTTCTAAGCCTTGGCTACACCGACAGGTACAGCAAAGGCGGGCACAAAACCGCACCTAATGTCATATTAAGTGACCCTAAAACTTACTACGCCTACAATCAGCTAATGATTCTTTATTCAAGGTTCCATTGCAAAGATCCGTCCGTGGTTGTGGACATGGAGGCCATCCTTAAGGCATGGACAGTCTATCGTACTCATGCGGAAACGGAGGACAATAATATTGAGCTCGACATAAATTCGTTTTGGTATTTATGCCTGTATCTTA
Organism: Candidatus Anaerobiospirillum merdipullorum; assembly: GCA_018883895.1. GTDB lineage: Bacteria > Pseudomonadota > Gammaproteobacteria > Enterobacterales > Succinivibrionaceae > Avisuccinivibrio > Avisuccinivibrio merdipullorum. The sequence continues at coordinate 17,094 of JAHLFG010000061.1, read as the reverse complement.
ATGCGTTGACCGTCAATTTTGACGAAGAAGACGGTGGCATGATGCTGTTTTCAAAAAAAGATCAAGCCTACTACTATCACTCAAACCGTTCTGACGCAGCAGTAAACAAGAGCGGATATATAAAGTCGCGCTCATTGAAAGAAATCATGGAATCGTTGCAGAAGAAAAAGCAACAAGCATCAGCCTAAAGTTATAACTTCATATCAGTAGCAATCTCCTATTTTCCCCTGCAATGTTTACTGAGCAGGGGATATTTTTAATAGGGCAGGGAAACTTGCGCCGAGTCACAAAAATATCCGATTCCATAAGGCTTTATAAGCCATCCTCACACGCAGCAAAGAAAAACGAGTTACCGATCTTTTATTTTCTTGATAAATAATTTTTGTGTGCTGTATAATGAATTTCAAGTTGGTTATGGACATGCTAGTCTGTGCGACGATGAGTAATACTGTTAGATGAAAACAGTTTTAAAAGAGTACGAAGCGACTTTTAGTAAGTCGCAATCAATGAAACATTAGATAACCATAATTTTTAATGTGATTGCGCGAAGTTTTAAGAAAAATCTTTTAAAATCTTGATTTTTAAGGAATATTCAAGGTTCTAACGATAACTTCGCATAATTTATATTATGTAAGATTTTGTATTTAATCTAAACCAGGTCCTTAAATATAATTTGGCATTTTTATGGAGCGCTATTTTCTTGGCTGCGTTCATAAAATGGTCGACCTTCAAAGCGTACCTGATATTTAAATGGCGTCAGCCCAGTCAGCTCCTTAAATACCCGGATAAAATGACTTTGCGAGCTAAAGCCGGTCAAGCTTGCAATTTCGCTGGCACTTAACTTGGCCTGAATCAGTAATGGCTTGGCCGCTTCCACCCGCGATATGCGCAAATATTCCATGATGGTACGCCCGGTGAGCTTCTTGTACAAACGGTTTAAATGATCGCCTGAAAAATGTAGCGCTTGCCCGATTTCATCTAAGCTAAATTTGCGTTGTAAGTTTTGTTTGACGTAAAGCTCGATGGCAGCTACCAGCTCATCGGCGTGAATGGCGACGTTGGCAAAATAATCATTGACCAGCGCGCAACATTCCATGGCGCAGCTTTGGCACAGCTCCGCTATCTTTTCCTTGTTATGGGCCCTTTCCACCGCCAAAATATAGCCATTGGCCAAAAGTTGCGCCCTTTGTCCGTTAACGCCCGCGTCAATCGCCGCCCGCGTCGCCACGGTGATATCGACTATGGTGAGATTTTTAAGCGATCTTAGGCTATCGCCCGCCAACACGCTCCGCTGACCGGTAAGTGGCAACATAAAGGCACGCTTGAGCGCCTGAAGCGAGCCATGTGTTATTGCCTCGCGCAATCTTTGCTCGTGCTTTAGCTCGTTTTGCGGATCGCTTTGCAAATAGCGCTCGGCCAGAGCGTTCGCTTGCTCGTTGCTAATTTCCGGTAAAAGCTCTGGATTTACTCCCAATTGCGCAAAGTAATTTGGGATCTCAATGGCCTTTTCGGGCTTGTACGCTTGGCATAGCAAAGCCAAGGCGTCTAAGACTTTAAAAGGCGATATGGTGCTAAGCTTAAGCGGCGTACACAAGTCACGTAAGGCTGGGAAGTCAAAATGCTCCAGCTCTTTTATCAGTTTTGCCTCCAAGATAAAAGGCACAAAAAAAGCAAACTTGTCCACGATGAGGCCCGCTTGCGCCCCTACCTGTCCATTTAAAGCAAAAAGCCGGGGCTCCCCTGTAGCTAGCATAGCGTCAAGAGCGGCCGGTAAAATCAGCATTTGCTTGGCGCTACCCCTTATTTCTTCCGGTGGATCTTGGTTAAAGGAAGCAAGTTCATGACAAACAAAAGCGGTTTTTATATTGAGATCAATTACTAAGCAGGTGGTATCGAGCAGGGCGTTCAGACGTTTACCCAAGCGCACCGCGCCTGCTTGATTAAGCCTTGGTATATCATCCATCGCTTAAATGTAAAAAATGTCGCTTAACTGCAATTTTTCTGTTACGGACTATACTAGCATAAAAATCAATTGTTTTACGTAACAAAAGTTTAAGGAGTGCTCTTATGCAACGACTTCTGCTCAAGGTGGCGATCCTCTCGGTTTCGCTACTTTTAACCTCGGCTTACGCCATCTCTATTTGTATTCCGCAGTTTTCCGCAAGCTTTAGCGGTTACGCGGATTCATCTATCGAGATGTTGGTCACCATTCCGGCATTCTCGGTAATGATTATGATGCTGCTTTCAGACTTCATCGCCAATCGCTTGGGCAAGAAGCGCACGGTGCAATTGGGTTTGATTATCGTCTGCCTGTCCGTGCTCCTCTCGATAAGCGCCGATACTTATATCTCGATGCTCATAAGCCGCATTATTTTGGGCGTGGGCTTGGGCCTGATGAATGCGCTGGCAGTTTCGCTGATCGCCGATTTCTTTAGCGGCAATGAATGCGCCACTATGATGGGCGTGCGCAATGCTTTCGAGGGCTTGGGACAATCGGTACTTACCTATATTGCCGGTATTTTGTTCGTTCAGGGCTGGCGTGATACCTTCTACGTCTATTTTGCCGCTATTCCCATCTTAATCCTCTTTAGCCTCTTCGTGCCCAAGATCACCCCCAACACCCCGGTGATTAAGCAGGAGACGCCAGACGCTACGGTCGCTTCCGCGGGCAAAAACAAGCTTCCCTTCCACTGCCTACCGCATTGCTTTATTTTGCTCTTCACCGTCTTGGTATCGGTAGGATTTTTCGTCAAGCTCTTTGACATTATCGCCGAGAAAAATATTGAAGCTTCCACCGAGTACGTGAACGGGCTCTTTACCGCTTTAGCCTTCTGCTCGATGGCAGGTGGTTGCATTTTTGGCTTTATTTTCGCCAAATTTAAGTTCTATTCCCTGCAGTTGGGCCTTATCGGCACCGCACTTTCCTGCCTTATTTTGGCCTTAAGCCCCTCACTTAGCGTGGTAACCATCGCGTGCGTGCTCAATGGCCTGGTCTACCCCATCATCATTTCTTACGTGTTTAACCTGATTAACACCCTCTCGGTTAATAGCTCCAACGTGATGGTGACCTCCTTTATGCTGATTGGTTGCAACATTGGCGCCATGATTGCCCCGTGGGGCTTTTCGCTGATTGCTAGCATCAGTGGCAGCAGTGAGTCGAGTCTTTCCTTTATCGTCTTTACGGTGATCTTCTTGCTCTTGGCCCTTATCGCCCAAGTTAAGAAGTCCCCGTTCTTAGTCAAGGAATAAGCTCAGCTCTAAAAGGATAATTTAAGGATTTACATCATGGAAAAGATCATTATCGATACCGATATTGGCATTGACGATGCCTTCGCTCTGCGTCTTGGCATGCTCAAACAGGACTTGGTGGGCATCACCACGGTAGCTGGCAACGTGACTGCCGACATGGCCACGCGTAACGCCAAACTCTTTTGTCAGCATTACGGCCTTAATGTCCCTATTTGCAAGGGCGCTACCCGCCCCTTAATGGAAGAGCCTTGTGAGCCGATTACCGATGTGCATGGTGATGATGGCTTGGGCGGCTTTTATCACGAGTATTTTGACAGTACCACTGAGCGCAACGCGGTGGACTTTATTATCTCGATGGCCAAGGCTCATCCGCAGGAGTTAACCTTGGTGGCCATTGGCCCGCTTACCAATGTGGCGCTAGCGCTCAATCTGTGCCCGGAGCTGGCCAAGCTCTTAAAGCGTCTCGTGATCATGGGCGGTGCTTTTGGCCATCACGGGCATAGCGGCAATATGAGCAATTTTGCCGAGTTTAATATCAACTGCGATCCCGAGGCGGCCGCACAGGTGTTTGCAAGCTCCCTCCCTACCGTTATAGTGCCGCTGGATGTCACCTATGAGGTCTTGATCTCAGGTGAGGAGATTGCGGCCGTGGGCGATGAGTTCCTGACCAATATTTCCAAGCACTACCTGCAATTTTCCTTTGAGGAAGAGGGCTTTTATGGCATGGCGGTGCATGACGCCCTCACCATCGTTTACCTCTGTCACCCTGAGCTTTTCACCGCCAAGGAAGGCGCGGTGCGGGTGTCGCTTAATGGCATCACCCGTGGCCAAACCATGCAAAATCCTTCCACCATGCCGGTACCTGACGATTGCTTTAAGGGCTACCCGGCAAAGCAAGTCTTGGTGGACGTAGAGGTGAACTCCGTCAAAGACTTTATTTTCCGTGCGCTTAAAGGCGCCTAAGCTAAAGTAAGGCTCAAGTTAAGCTTGAGCCTTATTAACCTAAATAAAAGCCATGCAAAACAAACAAAATAACTGGATGTTCTTTTTCTTGGTACGCTTGGTGGGCGTGTTGCGCCATAAGGTAGCGATGCATCCAAGCTCGATGACTAAGTTTGAGTTCGTCTACGCACGCCTGGCTACGCGGCTGTCTTTTTTCACTGCCGGTATTGCCACCTCTCCTTGGGCCTCGATTATGCCCTACGTTAAAGATCGCCTGGATCTCAATTCCATGCATTATGCGTCCTTGGTGCTATGTTTTGGTCTGGGCGCGGTGATCGGTATGCCCGCGACCGGACGGCTGTGCGCGCGCTTTGGCGTCAAGCCTATCTTACTGTTAAGCGCCCTAGGTAGCTTTTGTGGCATGGTGGGCCTTAGCTATGAGGGCATTAACCTGGTCGGAGCTTACGCCTGTGTGCTGTTGTGGGGTATGAGTATTGGCGTCATCGATGTGGCGAACAATATTCATGGCGCCTACGTTGAGGAGCGTGCCGGGCGGCACTTGATGTCATCTTTCCACGCTTGGTATACCGTGGGATGTTTGGCCTCGGCCGTCTTCTGCATCTTTGCTCTCCGCGCGGGTTTGCACTCGCTCTACTTAACCTTAATTTTGTTCGCGCTTGCAGGTGCGTTGCTTACGTACTATTTTCCTAAACTTATCAACACCCATGGCACTGGTGCCGGGGCGGAAAAAGAAAGTGCGCCTTGCCTCAAGAGTCGTGGTTTTATCCCGGCGTATCTCACCTTACCCGTGCTAGTTTTGGGTATTATCTGCCTTATCATGTATCTAACTGAAGGCATGATCTATGACTGGAGTGCGGTCTACCTTATCAATCGTACGGGCATCGATATAGCCATTGCCTCCTTGGGATATTTGGCCTTTGAGCTAGCTGTTGCCATTATGCGCTTTAAGGGCGATAGCTTGGTGACGAAAATTGGCGCCTTGCGCCTTATTATCAGCGGTAGCGTCTTAAGCTTTGCCTGCCTTTTGGTGATCGCCCTTTCCACCAATCCCTATGTGATGGGCGTGGCCTTTTTCTTGGCCGGAATTGGACTTGCCAATGTGGTTCCGGTGATGCTGTCAGAAACGGCGCGCATCTCTGGGGTCAATCAAGGTAAGGCTATTGCCTTCGTGGGCACCCTGGCCTATAGCGGCCTGTTATTGGGACCTGGCGTGTTAGGCGCTATTGCCACGGTGTTTGGTCTGCCTGGTATGTTCATTTTCACGGCAGCGCTAATTTTCTTATTGGGTCTGATGTCATTTTTCGTGCTAAGAAAAATTGACTGATGCGTGGCGGGCTTGAGCGCAAGCCCGCTTGCTTAAGTCTTACTTTTAGCGCTAGATGTCGCTATTCGATGGTGATCCCTTTTAGCTGTGTAAGCTCACGCTCGAGCTTGTTTGACAGTTGCGGGAGTTGACGGTAGCGACTCCAGGTTGCCGTAGGCGGCACAAATTTACCAAAAAGCTGGAGCAAGAAATTGGCCGCATAAGATTTATTCATCAGCGTATGCCACAGCGTCGGATTTACCGCCGCCTTGGTAAAAAGCTTGAAGATAATTTTTTGCGCGCGGCGTCTAAAAGGCTGCGGCGTGACCGTGGGGTGCTCACTTTCTTGATTGAGGCGCGCCCGTAACTTTAAGATAAGTTGTGGCAAGGGGATTTTTACCGGGCACATCTGGGCACAGCGCTTACATTGTGAGCACAGGCTTAATAGATGTCCCTGGCGGATGAAATTATCCATTAAAGGTGAGATCACCGTTCCTATGGGCCCGGGGTAGGTCGTCAGATATGCATGACCGCCAATTTTGTCAAAAACCGGACACATATTCATGCAGGCACTGCAACGAATGCAGCGTAAAGCCGCATAAAAGTCAGGATCGGCCAGCATTTGGCTACGCCCGTTATCGAGCAAGATGACATGCACCTCGCGCGGCCCATCCAGCTCTCCTACGCGGCGCGGTCCGGTAATGATATTGCCATAGGCCGGACTGTATTGGGCATTGGCCGAAGGCCCTACTATCTGGGCCAAAACTGCCGCGTCATCTAAAGAAGCGGTCAGCTTTTCGATGCCGCAGATGGCTACATGAACATCCGGCGCGGTCGTACACATGCGTCCATTGCCTTCATTTTCAATAAGCCATAAGGCCCCTTCTTTGGCCGCAGCGAAATTAACGCCCGATAGCCCCAGTTTGAGGCCATAAAAATCTTGCCTGAGATTGTTGCGTGCAATGGCATTGAGCTTATGCACGTCGTGCTCCTCGGGCACATGCAGATGCTTGGCAAAGATGCGCCCGATTTGATAGCGGTCATAATGCATGGCCGGACCTAAGATATGAACTGGCGGCTCCCCGGTTAAATACACCACCAAATCGCCCACGTCTGAGGCTTTAAGCTCGACGCCACGCGCTTTTAGATAAGCGCCCAGCTCAATTTCCTCACTGACCATGGACTTGCCCTTGACTACCAATTTGACGTCATGGGCTTTGATAATGTCATAAACCGTAGCGCAAGCGTCCGCAACGTTGCTTGCATAGTGCACCTGCATGCCGTTTTTACGGGCCTGCTTTTCAAATTGCTCCAGCAATTGCGGCAGATGCTCTAGAGCATACTGCTTGACGGCATAGGCTTCATCGCGCAGCTTTTCCCAAGCGGTAAAGTGCTGTAGCGTTTTCTGCCGACCCTGCCAAATCAAATGGAGCGATTGGCGTAAGGCCGCACGCATGCTGGGATTTGAGAGATTAGCGTGTACTGCCTGACGATGCGAGACTGCTTTTTCCATGCTCATATCCTCCCCACGGTAACTTGATTAGAACACCATCAAATGTACCTGCTGCGGTCCATGCACACCATATACGGTTTTAAGCTCAATATCTGAGGTGCGTGACGGTCCGGAAATAAACACGATATTGGCTGGAAGCTTGCCATCAGGACGCACTTGTACCTGAGATAAAGCCTCACAGATGCTCTTTACAATGCGCTCTTTAGGTAAGAGCATGATGCACAGCGGGACGGCAAGTGACAGTAAGCGTGGCTGTTGCGGGCCGGAGCTTACTAAGACCGCGCCGTGGCTGGCGACGGCACATTGACAGCAGACAATACCGGCAGTGGCATCAAAAACCTCGGCCCGGATGTTTTCAATTGGCTGGTCGTAGCACAGCTTGTCTTTTACCTCAAGCTTTGTAACATCTAAACTAAGGCCCTGCGGGTACAAAAGGCTCTTGGCGCCTTCCTCTTTGAGAATGGCATTGATCTTAGCGGTCAAATTTTCTTTAATGCAGCGGTGCAACACAAACATATTGGCCTGCGCATTAGTGCAAAAATCTTCCAGTAAATCATCGCCCATGCGGATATATTGCACCGGATCAGGCAATTTTTCTGGGGTAAATCCCGGAATATGGTAGGCTTTTTTCAGCCGGGCAAAAATTTCCTGCCGACTGCGGCTGCTGATAGCATCGATTTCACTCATCTTTATTCTTCCTTTCAGTCTTCAATCTGCACTGCCGGGATCTGCTGCAAAGCGGCATAGAAATCAGTCTTCAGTTGCGGGAGCTCTTTATAAGCAGCCCATCCTTCTAAGACCGGCAAATGCGGTCCGGCGGCATGAATCAGCCCATTAAAGGAGTGCAAATGTTGCATGCCAAAACGCCATAAACGCGGGCTTTGCGCAGCCTTGGCAAAGGCCTTCATACTGGCATTTTGCGCAAGATTAGGTTCATTTACGGCTAACTTAGCGCGCAGTTTGCGAATTAAATCCGGTAGCGGGATCTTCTCGGGACACACTTCGGCGCAGCGACCGCAAAGGGAGCAGAAGGTCAGCATATCGCCATTTTCTTTCAGGCCATAGTAATTGGGCGACACCACCGTGCCAATGGGCCCGGGGTATGGGCTGTGATAGCTATGACCGCCGATATTGTCAAAGACCGGACAGAAGTTCATGCAAGCGCCACAGCGAATGCAACGCAAGGCCTGATAAAAGTCTGGATCTTGCAACATAAAGCTACGGCCATGATCAAGAAGCACCACATGTACTTCCCGTGGACCATCGAGCTCACCTTCACGCCGCGGGCCGGATATAATATTGTTATAGGCCGGAATAAACTGTCCCGTGGCCGACGGTGTGAGCAAGTGGATTAAGGCGGCCGCATCTTCAAAGCAGCGTACGATTTTTTCAATGCCGCATAAGGCGACATGAATATCGGGCGATGAGGTGCACATGCGTCCATTGCCTTCATTTTCGATAAGCCACATGGCACCTTTTTCGGCAATCGCAAAATTAACGCCTGAAAGTCCCATCTTTAAATGGGCAAATTCTTGGCGTAAATGTGTTCTGGCAATGGAATTTAATTCTTGAATATCAGAAGTTTCCGGCACGTTAAGTGTCGAAGCGAAAATCTTTCCTACCTCATAGCGATTGCGATGTACCGCCGGGGTGACAATATGCATCGGCTTGTCGTGGCTTAATTGTAAGATAAGCTCGCCTAAATCCGATTCTTCAGCTTTGACGCCATGAGCTTGCAAATAGGCATTCAGGCCAATTTCCTCACTGACCATCGATTTGCCTTTAAGAATCGAGCTTATCTGATGCTCTTTGGCAATAGCCAGCACAATGGCGCAGGCATCTTCAGCACTAGAGGCATAATGCACCTTGATGCCGTTTTGGGTGGCGTTCTTTTCAAACATCTCCACGAGTGCCGGCAAATCCATCAGCGCATTGTTTTTCACGGCCTTAGCGTGATTACGTAGCCCCTGCCAATCCACATACTTCTTGGCAATTAAGGCGGCGCGATTTTGCTGGAGCTGATGCATCGCCGCACTTAAATTGCAACGCATCTGCTTATTTTCTAAATTATCATGCACTAACTTACGGTGAGCACGCTTATCCATTTAAGGTCTCTCCCATAATGCGCTTTAAGATAAAGTCATACAGTGCATATACCTTAATATCTTCAATCCCTTGTTTTTTCAGGGCCCCGGAGATGTTTAGGATACAGCCGTTATCGGCGGCAATGACCACCTTAACCCCGGTTTCTTGAATATGTTTAATTTTCTCGCTGACCATGGCATTGGAGATCTCCGGCTCTAAGACCGAGAAGGTACCACCAAAGCCGCAACACTCTTCCTCATACGGTAGCGGCACATACTCAACGTTATTTAAGGCCTGTAACAGTGCTTTTTGATTGGGCACGCAGTGCTGAACGCGAAGCGCATGGCAACTTACATGAAAGGTAGCTTTAAGCGGCTCACCCTTATCCTCAAGCTTTGCCTGTAAGACATTGGTTAAATACTGCGATACATCCAAAATACGGGCGCAAAAGCGTTGCACCATTTGCTGCGTTTGCGCATCATCATGTGCAAAGAGCTCCGGATATTCCTTGCCCATGAGGCCAGCACAAGAGCCGGACGGCACGACGATGGGATAATCGTTATCGGCAAACAAAGCTATATTGTATAGGGCGATCTGTTTGGTCTCTTGCGGGTAGCCGGTATTGAAGGCTGGCTGACCGCAACAGGTCTGGCGGCGCTTAAAAATAATCTCGGCGCCAAAATGTTGGAGGAGCTTAACGGCACTTAAGGTGCTGTCAGGCAGGGCTGCCGCCCCCATGCATGTAGCAAAAAAATTTACTTTATTCATAATGTGTGATCAAAATTGCGTTTTTATCAAAGTTAATGATTCTAGGAGCAAAAAATTTTGGCGGCAAATTTGTTTCCATGGATGCACATAAATGGAGCAGAGAGAGGCTACATTTTTGCACCACATTTACCTAGCTGCCGCTGGGAGCGTGGTGTTACCTGCTTAGCTTTGGCCAGCACTTAAGTCATCGCCCTACTGTCGCCCTGCTTGCGGTGGTTGCGCGCTAAGCGCCTGATGAGAGTAATGGGGACACATTAAAAATGGCCTCATCTGAGGCCCTGATAATGGTGTTGATAAAGAATACGCGCGCAGCTTAACGGGCTTCTTTTATCTTTGCCTGCGGACCACGGACGAGCGGATCGCCCTTTTGCGCGGTCACTTGGGTATTAATTAAGTAAGGTGCCGTTGACATAACGGGCCTGAATACCAAGTTCAGAGTCAATGGCAACATTTTCAAACAGCACGTTGTTGACAATGCTCTCCGGAAGACCTGACAGCAAGGCGGCGATTTTGGCATCCTTGGCCTCTAAGTTGCGGATGGTAACGCCATTAACCTGCGGGGTAGTAGCGGTGATTTCCTGTGCCTCAAGCTCTTCGACTAAGCCCAAGCCAGCAGCCCCGGATTGCCCGGCATAGGAAAAGGTGACCAGGATCGGCGTATCAACGCTATCCATGGTGATGCCATCAACGTTAAGCGGGCCGATCTTATTGCCGCGATCGCGCGCTGATTTGATGCGGATGCCGTTTTCAGTGTTGATGAACTTGCAGTTTTCAACGGTAACCTCCCGATGCCATTAGCCGTTTCCGAGCCGATGGAGACGCCATGGCCTTCACGGAATAAGCTGTCCTTAATGACGATGTTCTCCGAGGGGCCAGCAGTCACCTGATCGACACCGGATTTGATGGCGACATTGTCATCTCCGGTATAGATCTCTGAGTTGATGACGGTGACATATTTAGATGAGACGATATCCACGCCGTCAGTATTCGGAGACTCTACCGGAGCGGTTACTTTAACCGAGTCTAACAGCACGTCATTGCAATTGCGGATGACCAAGTTCAACATCGGCGAGTTGACGAAGTTAAGTCCGTAGATAACGCCGCCTTCTACTTCATTAAACTCAACCAGCCACGGACGCGGCATGCCGTTGGCCAGCTTTACGCCAGGAAAGCGTTTTTCAAAGAGCGCCGTATTGCCCGAGCGCACTGCTTTACGCACCTCAAGTGCTTCTGGCCACCAGGAGTGCTCGCCATCACCATCGATGGTGCCGGAGCCGATAAGTTTCACATTCTGCGCTTTGTTAGCCAAGATGAAAGCTTCGTGCGGGGCTGCCGGTTTGCCAATATATGCGGCGACAAATTTCTTTTCTGAGTTATCGGCCTTGAGTACGGCCCCGGCCTGAACATTTAAGGTCACGTTGGATTTGAGCTCTAAAGGCCCAGACAGCCACAAGCCCTTAGACAGACGAACCTCACCGCCAGAGAGGGCGGACTTATCAATGGCCTGCTAGATCTCAGTGGTATTGATTTTTACCGTGGAGGGATAACCCCCAAACGATTGGGGCGTACAGATCTCGGCGACCTGTGTAGAAACAGCAGTGATGCCAACGATAAAGGAGGCAGCGGTTAACTTTGCATACATCTAAATTGCTCCTTATCAAGTGACCGCAGCAGGATAGGCTTCTTAAAGGTGGGTATAGTTTTACCTACCCTCACGTAAAACGGGCAAGTGTGATTGCAACTTGCCTTTCTTGGGGTGCGGTGTCGAAAAATTTAGGCATCGCTATTATCAATAGCCGCATATTGGCCTGTCAAAGGTTATGGTGCAATTGTTTGATAAACGTCGCATTTAGCGCAATGTCAGAGCTAATTTACGCTTAAACATATCAATAGCGCAAAGCCGTTAAAAATCCCAGACGGTCTAATGAACTTTGGTAGTTTTGTTAAATAACCTCAGCCCTGCAATCGCAAAAACTCAGCGGCTCTTCATGCTTTAAGGATGGCACCAAGTTTATATAGTGGTCACATTCCTTTGCATAAAGTAGACTTTTTCTCGAAATTAGGTTGATGTGACGCCATCTCAGTCTGGCTTTTAGTCTTGCAGGCGGATGCGATACTCGGTGGCCAATTGATCTTTGCCACGCAATTGCACCCAACTTAAGAGATCAAAGGCAAATATTTCCTTATCCAGAGCTAAGTGCTCGTCCTGCACAAAAGCATTTAGCTCAGTGAGTGCTTGCAAATGCTCGTCCCTGCCCCCTTGCACGGCGATGGTGACATAGTTGCCGCGATGAAAGGTGCACTCCCCGGGCACCCCGCATTGGCTTTTGGCAAAGAGCTTGGTGCTGTACGTGCTCTCATTTTGGAGCGCATCTACCGGAAAACACCGCCCCATGGGAAAACCTAAGGGTTGCTCTTTGGCCAAAAAATGATTGATAAATTCAGCCATCGAGGCACTTAGCTCACTGTAATCGCTAAATATCGGCAATGTGCAGGGCCAACTTTCAAAATGCTCTTCATTAAATGTTTTGATGGCCACTTGATTAAAGGTAAGGCCCTGACAGTAGACCACCAGGCTTTGCATTTGGAACAACATCTGTTGCTGATGCATCAGACGCACGATGCGTGCCGTCAGCTCGGCGCCTTTTTGCGACAACATCGCATCTAAGCTTTGCAGACTTAATTGTTGCTGATAACGGCGTATGTCTTTGAGCGAGGAGCCGGATTCTTTGAGCACGGAAATCAAGTCAAAGTCAAAAAACTGCTCGGCGCCATAATAGCGATAACCATTAAGTCCGATATACCGAGGTTTTAACAGTTGCTCTTGCTCGTAAACATAGAGCGTTTCCTTGGTGGTGCGACATAGTTTGGCAAAGCGTCCCGAGGTTAGGGGTTGGTGATTGGGCTTACGATTCATCAACGGCAAAAAATTTTTTAAAAAAGTGTTTGACTATGGTCTTAGACCACACTTTAGCATAAAAACAGTACTACGTAACTTAAAAAATTTTTAAGGAGAATGATTATGTACAGTCCATGGCTTACTCTCGTTATTGCCGGTTTATTTGAAGTAGGTTGGCCCTTGGGCTTTAAGCTTGCCCATACCGTAGGTGCGCAGCGCACCGCCTTTATTGCCTTTGCGGTAATCAGCATGGTCCTTAGTGGTTACTTCTTATATTTAGCCCAAAAGCACCTGCCTATCGGTACGGCTTATGCTGTCTGGACCGGCGTGGGCACTATCGGCACTTTTGCCGTCGGCGTCTTATTTTTCCACGATGTGGTATCGCTCTTGCGCATACTCGGCGTGACCCTCATCTTAGGTGGCGTGATAGTGTTAAAACTCTCTGCCTAAAGCAAAAAATTTGACCTGCCATATTCTCTTCTCCAAAAGACACTCCCTTGAGTTGGCAGGTCATCTTTTCTTGGCATTAGCTCTCTCTAAAAACACCCAAAAGTGACAACAGTCGGCTTTTGATCCATCAAAATTGGCCTTAATTAAATTTCTTATGTGGCCGCTTGACTGTGGTCTAAGATCATAGCTTAGCATAGCAACTGATTTAAGTTCTGCTCATTGCTAGTAAGGAGGATGTATGCACAGCCCATGGCTTTTACTCATTATCGCCGGTCTATTTGAGGTAGGTTGGCCCTTGGGGTTTAAGCTAGCGCACACGGTTGGCGTGCAACGTACCGCCTTTATTGTGGTGGCAGTGATCTGTATGGCGTTAAGCGGTTACTTTCTTTATTTGGCACAACGTCATTTACCGATAGGTACTGCTTATGCTGTATGGACAGGGATTGGCACCTTTGGCACTTTCTTAATTGGAGTGCTGTGCTTTCACGATGCCTGGTCGCTGTTGCGGGTGTTAGGTGCAGCCTTAATTCTTGCTGGCGTGGTGGTACTTAAATTATCAGCATAACAAAGCGTATTATCATGTGACCTGCCCTACCCTTCAGATCCTCCATCCTTCTTCGGGACAGGTCATTTTAGCTTCGTTACCCACATCTTCTCTAGGATTTAAACTCATCTTTAAGTCTAATTTGTGATCTCAATGGAACTTTTAACATCTCATGTAAACGTTCCCATAAAAGTTTGAACCACCTCCTAATTATTTGCACCATTTTTGGGTATGATGTGCGACAGCAAAATTTTAGAAGAAGGTTGCACCTGACGCAGCGGAGATCGATATGTTCGGACTAGATAAACTTTTTACGAAAAAAGAAAGTACTTTAACCATTATGGCGCCGCTTAATGGTGAAATTATCGATAAATCTATCATTCCTGATCCTACTTTTGCCGAAGGGATCTTAGGACCGACCATTGGTTTCAATCCTACCGCTGGCATGATTTATGCTCCGTTTGATGGAGTGATTACCCAGATTTTCCGCACCGGTCACGCTCTAACCATTACTAGCAATACCGGCATTGAGGTTTTAATCCACGTGGGTATCAATACGGTTGACTTAAAGGGCCAAGGTTTTACCGCTTTAGTTAAAGAAGATGCAGAGGTAAAACAAGGTGATCCGTTAATTAAGTTTGATATCCCCTTCATTAAGCAACAAGGCTATTCGCTGGAAATTCCGTTGGTGGTGTGCAACCCCGATAGCTTTAACAAGGTGAAATTTATCGCATCTGGTCCGGTTAAGGTCGGCGATGTCATTTGCAAGCTGGAAAAATAAGCGCTACCGGCAAATATTAAATAAAATTATTAATAGCAAGCCAAACCCACTACACTCCAGGGATTTTAGGGGGATAAAAGATGGAACAAGGTAAGGCTAAGATTACATGTGGTGGCATTGCCATTGCTCCGGTCTTTGAAATCAAAAATCAGCACCTTGAGGTGGCGCAATTGCCCATCTTGAGTGTTGAGGAGGAATTGGCTCGTTTAAATCAAGGAGCACAGCAGGCGCTAGAGCAGATAAGTGCCTTAATTGATAAGCAAGATCCCAACTCACAGGCCGTAGAGATCCTGGAGTTTCATTTGATGCTCTGTCAGGAAGATGAGCTGTTAGATCCGGCCCGGGAACTGATTGCCAAAGGGGGAATTAATGCCGCCGCCGCTATTTTGCAGGCAGGCGCCCAACAGGCTGCGGAATTTAAGGCCTTAGATGATCCTTATATGCAAGAGCGCTCGGCAGATATCTTAGATGTAGCGGAGCGTATTGGCGCCTGCATTGCCGGAGTCAAAGTGCAATCTAAGCCCACCTCACGGGTGGTGATTGTCGCGGATGATTTAACTCCTTCACAGACTGCCGCCTTTGAGCGCGAATATATTGCCGCGATTGTCTTAAGAGGTGGTACCGCCAATTCCCATGCAGCCATCCTTGCGCGTAATATGGGCATTCCTTCTTTAATACGAGCGCAATTGCCGCATGATATTGACGGGCAAATCTTAGCCGTCGATGCTATTGCCGGTAACTTTTATTTAAATCCTGATGCTACTACCTTAAGTAAAATGCAACAGGCCAAAGAGGATTGGGATAAGGCGCAATTGCGTTTGCTGGCGCTACGCGGTAAACCATCGCACGCGCCTTGTGGCCATAAGATGCTGGTCTGTGCCAATATCGGCACTCCAGACGAAATTGAATTTGCCCTGGAAAATGACTGCGAAGGCGTGGGCTTAATGCGCAGTGAATTTCTCTTTATTGGCCGTGAGACTTACCCTACTGAAGAGGAGCAATATCAGGCCTATGCACGTGTGGCCACAGCCTTAAATGGGCGGCCATTGGTCATTCGCACGCTGGATATTGGGGCTGACAAGAAGTGTCCCTATTTTAATTTGCCGGAAGAGGAAAATCCGGCCTTGGGCTTGCGCGCCTTGCGCATTTGTTTATTGCGCCCGGAGCTTTTTAAGGTGCAAATTCGCGCCATCTGTCGCGCCGCGGCCCGCGGCAAGGTATTAATGATGTTGCCGATGGTCACTTCCTTGCAGGAAATAAAACAAAGTAAGGCCTTACTTGAGACCTGTCTGCAAGAGCTTGCGCAAGAAGGTAAGGAATATGCGCGTCCCCAACTTGGCATCATGATTGAAACGCCGGCTGCGGCCATTTTAAGTGCGCAGCTTGCCACCGAGGTGGACTTCTTCTCCATCGGCACCAATGATTTAATGCAATATACCTGTGCCTTAGACCGCCAAAATGCCGGGCTATCTGCTTTCTATGATCCGCATCATCCGGCTTTGTTGGAGCTCATTAAGCTCACCGCGCACCATGCCCATCAGGCCGGCATTTGGATCGGTATTTGTGGTGAGTTGGGATCAGATCTTAGTTTGATTGATACCTTTATTGAATACGGCATTGATGAATTGTCGGTAAGTCCCAGTCGTATTCTAGCCGTACGTGAAAAGATTTTACACAGCACTGCCGCGTGCCTTAATCGGCGTGGAGCAGAAGTTAATTTTTAGTCTCATTGTGAGTAAGGAGCATCATGCAGGAAATAGTTTATAAAATCACCGATCCGCGTGGCATTCATGCCCGTCCCGCTGGACAGCTGGTGAAGCTCATTAAAGAGTATGGCTCAGCCTGTCAGCTCGGTAGTGCAGAAAAGATGGTGGATGGCAAGCATTTGTTATCTGTCATGAAGCTCTCACTCCAGCAAGGGGATAATTTAATTTTGCAGTTTGACGGGGCCGATGAAAAGGAAGCTGCCGCGGCTGCCATGCAATTTTTACAAGAAAATCTCTAGGAGAAGCTCATCATGATGCAGTATTTGCAGCGATTGGGCAAATCGCTAATGCTCCCGGTGGCCTGCTTGCCGGTTGCCGGTATTTTAATGGGTTTGGGCTATTTATTTGCCCCGACCACCATGCAAGGTGGCCAGGCGGATCAAAGCTTTATGCTGGTGTTAGGTACCTTCTGCGTACAGGCAGGTGGCGCCATCATCAATAACATGTCGGTGCTCTTTGCCATCGGCGTGGCCGTCGGTATGGCCAAAGAGCGTGAAGGTACTCCGGCTTTAGCTGGTATCGTCGCCTGGTTTGTGATTCAGACCCTGCTCTCCCCGGGCTTCGTGTCGGTCTTAACCGGCGGTGAGGCGGATGCCGCCTTCTCGAAGGTGAACAATCAGTTCATCGGTATTATGTCAGGTATCATCGGTGCTACCTGCTATAACCGCTTCTCTAATACCAAGTTGCCTGATTTCTTAGCCTTCTTCTCCGGCAAGCGCTCGGTGGCTATTATCACGGCAGTGGTTGCCATCGTCGTCTCGGCAGTATTGTTC
>JAHLFG010000060.1 GCA_018883895.1 Candidatus Anaerobiospirillum merdipullorum | reverse complement strand
GTTTGGGAGTTAGCGCATTGGTGGGCTCAGTGATAGTCTCAGTGGGCTCTTGCTTGCTATTTTTCTCTTTAACATAGGTATCAATTTGTACTTTGAGCTCATTGAGGCCGGCATCAATGATGAGGGGATAGGAGTTGACTAACAACTCATAGAAGTCACTGTCGTCACTGAGGTCATTATCGGTAAAGGAATGCACATGCTCGACATCCCAGTGCTCACGTTTAAAAATACCAAAGGGGAAGCGGGAGAAGGCAGAGGTGTGCCACGTGGCGGCTTGTTGTAGCGCTATATTTTGGTTAATGACGGTTTGTACATTATGAAAGAGGAGCACGGATTTGTAGTTACTTTTATCCTTATCATCTTTAGTGTAATCATATTTATTCAGATCATGGTGCGGAAAGGGGGAGGAAATCAGATCTTTAATCTGAGTGGTAATTTGTGCCAAAAAATCAGCCTTGCTCTTGGCCATCTCCCATGTTTGTATCAGCCCGCGTAAGGTTAGGGCGGCAGTTTTAGGATCTTTTCCTTGCTCGCAGATTAAAAAGCCTACATAGTGGTAGAGCGTTAAATCATTAAACCAGGTCTGCAAAATAGCAAAGTAATGGGTAAGTTGTTGCCAACACTGCCAGATTAATTCCGCCTGTGCGGTCGCTTGTGGAGCTGCATTGTGTAGTTTGGCTTGCAGATAGGCAAAGGCGCGGTAGGGATCGGACGAAGTAGCCTTGCTGTTGAGGTCACAAAGCAGGTCAAATAAAAAGCCAATGCGTACGGGCAGATCGTCATCAGGATGATGGATAAAGAGCCAAAAATCGTCGTTTTGTAAGGTGGCTTCGATGCGATCCCATTCTTTGGCAATTTTATACTGTAATTGCCAGCTCTCCACCTTTCGCCATTGCAGGGCATCTATAATCGTATCGGGACTTATCAGCGGGATTTGACCGCTTTTTTGCGCCTGTGTAATGGCTTGGACGGCGGCAATCAGGCGATGCTCAAGCTGTAATTGTGTCGGATCACGTTTAAGCAGCAGAGCCTTAATGAGCTCGGCGCAGGTTAAGGGAATTTTGCCGATATTCAGGCGAGTAAAGACCTTAATCGGATCCTCTTGCGCGCTTAACTGATACCAAATGATCTTAACTTGCTCCTCAAGAGTGTTAACAAAGGCGCACAGGAAGGTAGATGTTTGTTGCGCTTGCCATTTCTTGACGTAGCGATAGGTCTTATCCATGTAGTAAAAATCGATATTGGACGTTTGGCTCGCCGCCTCAGGCCTGTCAGGATTGCTCAAACTTTCAAGGAAATTGCGGCTCCCGGGGCGCGTGGCATAGTTTATGCTAAAGCGCTTTTCTTGATGCTCCTCACCTAAGACCTTTAAGATGATAAAAATGGTGGTCAGCCTTTGCTGCCCATCGATTACTTCAAAATCTTGGGTACTTTCCCGCGGTTTGACCACCACCGGTTGCAGACAGTAAAAATCGCGATCCGGTTGCGCGCTACTTTTATGTTGCTGAAAGTCCGTGATGTCCTCAAGAAGCTCTTTTACCTGTTGCGTGGTCCAGCGATAACCGCGCTGATAGGAGGGAATGAAAAAGTGCATGCCATAAAGTGATCTTATGGGCAGTAGCGTAATTAATTGCTCGGTTGACGACATCGTATTTTGTTTTGTTGTTATGGGTTAGGGTGACATCTAAGATCACAAAGGGTACCGTCTGGTACCCTTTGCACGCTTAAAACTTAGCTTACCACCACTTCGGCTTCTTTAAAGCCTCGCGATAGAGCTCTTCGTATTTAACGCAGCTATCCTTCCACAAGAAGCGGGTACGCATCGCGTTTTGCTTAATGCGGCGCATCTCATCGGGATCTTCTAAGTAGAAGATTAAGGTGCGACGTAAGAGCGAGAGCAACTCCTCGGGGTTGGGATCATAGAACATAAAGCCATTGCCATGCTCCTTATCGGTATCATAGGCAGTGACGGTGTCCTTAAGGCCGCCGACGGCGCGCACAATCGGTAAGGTGGCGTAGGCTAAGGAGTAGATCTGATTGAGGCCGCAGGGCTCGAAGATGGACGGCATTAAGAAGAAGTCAGCACCGGCTTCAATCTGATGAGCAAGCTCATTGTTATATACCGGCTCAAAGCGCATCTTGTCAGGATAGCGGGCGGCCAATTCACGCATCTGCCGCTCAAAGTTCGGATCACCGGTACCTTCGATGACGACCTGCACCTTGTGCTGTAAGAAGCGATCTAAGATGGGTAGCAGTAAACCCACACCCTTTTGATCGGTTAAGCGTGCGACCATGCCATAGAGCGGATCGTCACCCATCGGCAGACCTAATTTACGCTGTAACAGATACTTACCAAGGATCTTTTCTTCCATGGTCTTAAGATCGTAGTTAATCTTCAAATGTTTATCGGTGGCCGGATCCCAATCGCTATAATCGCAACCATTGATAATGCCGCATAAGTCCTGCGCCCGGTCTTGGAAGTTCTTGGCCATGCCGTGACCGCCTAAATAGGTGATAAGTTCGGCGGCATAACCCGGGGAGACAGTATTGATCTTGTCGGCAAAGAAGACACCACACTTGAGGAAGTTGATGTAGGAGCCTTGCATGATCATATCGTTATAGTAGGAGGCAATCTCCGGCAGGAAGCTAATCTGCCCGCGATCGAACACCCCCTGGAAGGCACCATTGTGAATGGTGATAACCGAGCGGGTCTTATCAAAGAACGGATTGGAGCCATACTTAAAGCGAATTAACATCGGCGCTAAGGCGGCGTGCCAGTCATTGCTGTGGACGATGTCAGGTCTGAACTCCATGCGGTAGGCGGCATCTAAGGCGGCGGCGGCTAAGAAGGCAAAGCGCGAGCCGTTATCGCCATAGGCTTGATTGTTGTCGCCATACATCGAGGTACGGTCGTAGAAATCGCGATAATCAATGAGCCATACTTCAACTTTTTGCTCCCCGACAAAGGTCTGACGGATGGCAAATTCCATCTTATTGTCCGGGCTACCTTCATTGATGCAACCGGTGCCAATAATCGGCAGGTCATATGCTCCCTTGATCAGGCTATAGCAGGGCATGACCAAACGAACATCGTGCCCATTTTCCTTTAACTGGCACGGTAAGGCTTTAGCGACGTCAGCAAGACCGCCACTTTTCATTAAGTCCGCAATTTCAGATGAGATAAATAAAATGTTCAAGGAAGCTTCTCCGTGTTAAGCGCGTGGTCTGCGGTAAGGCCTTGCGGGCCTTAATATAGTTGTTATGTCCGCTACCACTTGTCCATTGTACATAAAAAATCTTGTGCCTGATTTAAAAACCAAGGCGCATGCCCTTAGGAATAACGATAATGCCCTTAGGGGATAGCTGCGGGCCATTCTTATCCTCCGGATTGACCAGCTTTTTATCCTCCTCGGGGTTTACGCCTAAGGTAAAACCAGGGGCTAATTCCACATCTCTATCGATGATGGCGCGGCGCACGATGCAATTAGCGCCAATCTTAACGTCACCGATGAGCACGCTTTCTTCCACATGCGCGCCATCACCTGCCGAGCATCTAAAGCCCAACACTGACTTTTTAATATCCGCGCCTTCAATCACACAGCCGGCGGAAATCATCGACTGTGAGACCGAGGAGTGATTTTGTGCGGTGTCTGAGAAAGTGGCCGGAGGGAGTGGCGGGTAGTAAGTGTGCAGCGCCCAGGTGGGATTGAAGAGCGAAAAGGCTGGGTGCTCGCCCACCAAGTCCATATGCGCATCCCAATAGGCATCAATCGAGCCCACATCGCGCCAGTACACTTCGGCAGGCTCGCCTTTAATCACATTGTTGGATAAATCATAGACAAAGACATTGCCGCGCGGGAAAAGATGGGGAATGATGTCATTACCAAAGTCATGGCTGCTATTGGGATTTTGGGCATCTTTCTCCAGCTCTTCTTTGAGCACCGACGCTTTAAAGATGTAATTGCCCATCGATACCAAGCAATAGCCCGGATCACCAGGAATTTCCTTGGGAACGGCCGGCTTTTCGGCAAAGCCTATCATGCGTCCTTCCATATCCACTTCAATCACGCCAAAGCGCTTGGCCACATCTTTAGCCGGCATGCGAATGGCGGCGATGGTCATATCGGCTTGATTGGCATTGTGATAATCGAGCATCTGGCGGATATCCATCTTGTAGATATGATCTGAGCCAAAGACGCACACATTATCCGGGTATTGATCTTCAATAAAGGTTAAATTCTGATAAATGGCATCTGCCGTACCCTGATACCATTCCTTTCCGGTACGCATCTGCGCCGGGATGGGGTCAATAAAACATCCCGGAATACCGCTGACTGTCCAGCCGTTTTTTAAGTGCATATACAGCGACTGCGATTTGTATTGGGTGATGACGAAGAGGCGGATAATGCCGGAATTGATGAAATTATTGAGGACAAAATCGATAAGACGGTAACTGCCGCCAAAAGGTACGGAGGGCTTACTGCGGGATTTGGTAAGGGGCATAAGCCTGGTACCTTCGCCGCCGGCAAGAATCATGCCTAAGACGCCTGACATAGATAAAACCTCTGGTTTGTTAAAGCTAATTTAAGGGGCATGCGCCCACGATGCTCTAAGCATACTGAAATCAGGCGGGCAATTTGTTGACCGGAGCGGCAATTCTTGACAAAAAGCGCCGCTCCGTAAGGTGGGGAAGCGCTTTTTAGCGGAAGTTTTGCGCTTTTTCTAAGAGATCCATCTTCATTTGATAGTAAGCCGGGCTCATATCAAGGAAGTGATGATGCGGGTTTTCAAAACGCTGCTCTTCCGGCCAAATTTCATTTTTCAGCTGATAGGCCACGTAGCTGCGAATTTCATCGAGGCTGTATTTGCGGCCTACGCGTTTGCCATCGACCATGACCGGACGCTGTAATTGCTTGCCGGTGCAACCGACAAAGGAGGAGCGCTTCCACGGCTTGCGCGGATCGATATAGGCATAGGGCTTGGTAAAATCAGGCTCTTCGTCAGCAAGCGTAATTAAATCTGCCACCGCATGACCGGTTTCGTTATACAGACGCCATAAGCGCTTTTCGCCGGGGTTGGTGATCTTCTCGGCGTTTTCGGAGATCTTAATCTTGGGCACAAAGACGCCATTTTCCTTGACGGCAGCTAACTTATAGACCGCACCAAAGACCGGATCGCTCTTGGCGGTAATCAGGCGCTCACCGACACCAAAGGAATCGATACAGCCGCCTTGATCAAGTAAGGAGCGAATAGTGTATTCATCGAGGCTGTTGGAGGCGACAATCTTGCAATCCTGCAGTCCGGCGGCATCTAACATACGCCGTGCTTCTTTTGACAAATAGGCCAAGTCACCGGAGTCAATACGAATGCCTTGCAGACGCTTGCCCATCGGCTCTAAGACCTCGTGGGCAACGCGGATGGCATTGGGAATGCCGGAGGCTAGAACGTCATAGGTGTCAACTAAGAGTACTGATCTATCAGGATAAAGCTCGGCAAATAGCTTAAAGGCGGTAAATTCGTCTTTGTGGAACATCACAAAGCTGTGAGCCATGGTGCCGCTGGCTGGGATGTTAAACATTTTGCCGGCAAGTAAGGTCGCACTACCGGTGGCACCGCCGATATAAGCTGCGCGGGCGCCATAGACTGCGCTATCGACATTATGGGCGCGGCGAGCACCAAAATCGGCCACTGATCTGCCTTGGGCGGCATTGACAATGCGTTGCGTCTTGGTGGCAATTAGCGATTGATGGTTAATTTGCGTGAGAACGGCGGTTTCAATGATTTGGGCATCAAGTAGCGGCGCCTTGACGGTCATCACCGGCTCGTAGGGGTACATGATGGTACCTTCAGGCATCGAGAACACGGTGCCGCGGAAATGATAGTGCTTTAAAACGTTGAGGAAATCTTCATTAAAGCAGTTGAGATTACGTAAGTAGGCAATATCGTCGTCATCAAAGTGCAGATTTTCCAAGTAATCGAGCACTTGCTCTAAACCGGCATAAATGGCAAAACCGGCTCCATCGGGGTTTTTACGATAGAACACATCAAAGATAACTTCGGTGTTCTCTTCATGATTGACGAAGTAACCATTGGCCATCATGATCTCATAGAGATCGATGAGCATTGAAATATTGCGCTTATCAAACTGCGTCATGGCAAGCTCCATAAAGCTTGAAAAAGTTAAGTTCACGTTGCCGCGGGCGGTAAAGTTTTAAAAATCACATCTTACCTGCAAAGTGGGGGTGAAAACACAATTATTTGTAAAATTTGCTAGCAAGGTGGCGTGTTAGTGCGGTAAAAAAGAGGAAATAGGGGCGCAATAAACGTCGCCCGGGGCAATAGGGCGGCGCCTTAAGGCGCCACCATGAAAAAGCTTGCTACAAGATCTAAAGCGGTTGGGCGGCACGTTGCACTGCAAAGCGCGTGGTGCGGCGCAGATCTTTGACCAAAGCAAAGTAATTACTTAAGGTATGCTCGTATTGCAAGAAGGTATTACCGACGAGCACCAAACTACCTTGGGCGGCCAAATGCTCGGCGACGGTATTAAACAGACTGCGACTTAAAGTGCTATCCGTTTTCACTCCCTGATGGAAGGGCGGATTGACGGCAATGATGTCATAACGCACCCCCTCGGGTAAATCCTTGAGCATATCTGAAGGTTGCACGCTCACGATGTTGGTGCTGCCACTTTGTCCGTAATTTAATGCCGTCAATAGCAAGGCGGCAGCTGAGTCATCGCTGGCACTTACTGCAAAGCCTTGCTGTAAAAGTTGCAGGCCGACAATGCCGCACCCACAGCACAAATCAAGGGCCGTACCTTGCGGCAGTGCCGGAGCCTCGTGTAGGGCATCCAAGAGCAAAATGGTACCTTCATCTACGCGCATCGGGCTGAAGACCTGACAGTCTTGCACCAGCGGGTGGTCAAAGAGTGGTACTTCAAGGCAGGGTTTGCCGCTAAGATCCAGCTTGGGGAAGGTATGGTCTTGCAGTGCCTGTAAAACCGTGGCTTTTTCAGCCGCGCTTAAGACTAAAGCGTTGGCCGGTGCGGCAAAAGGCGTCGCTTTATCAAAGTGCAATTGCCATAAGGTGCACTTGCGCGCACTATCAAGCTTAGAGCAGATGCCATGGCCCTTTAAATAGCCATCGGCACTCTTACCCCCGGCATCATTGGCCGCGGCGGCCAGCACCAGGCCATCTGCAGCCAAATACGGTGTGAGGGCGGCAAGCAGGGCCTGATTTACCGCCTTAGTTTTATCAAGCAGCAGACAAATGATGTCACACTCCTTTGGAGTAAAAAGTTGGCGCGGGGCAAAGTGCACACTGATGTGTTTGAGCGTGGCACTGGCCATTAATTTGCTTTCTAAACGTTGCCCGAGCATTGCGGCCATGGCTTTGGCGGTGGTGAAACTGTCACAAAGCACCTGGGCGCGGGCGCATTCCTTGGTAAGTTGCAACAGCGTGGGATCATAAAGTGCGCCGACAAAGAGCACGCGTTTACCGGCAAAAAGCTCACAGTTGCGCTCAAGTAATTGTAATAAGGGGGAGTTTACCGTGGCCATTTATTCCTCCGCTGGCTTTGCAGTAGGGTTATTACTGATATTGCTGTCATTGTCTTGGTTGTCAGTGCCACTGTGAAGCAAGAGCCCCTGTTGGGCCAATGTTTGTATGCGCGTGGCAAGTTCAATATAGTCCTTAAGGCTTAAATCCTCAGCGCGTAAGGCCAAATCACAGGGCAGGGTGGTGAGGAGCTCGGTGGGCACCAAACGCTGCAAGGCATTACGTAAGGTCTTACGCCGTGCGCTAAAGGCCGCGGCTAAGGTCTGATTTAAATAGGGCGCTAAGGCCTTAAGCTCTGGGCTTAATGCTTTGGGCAAGAGGCGTACAACCGCCGAATCAACCTTCGGGCGCGGGCGGAAGGCCGTGGGCGGCACCTCAAGCACCGGAATGACCTCGGCATAGAACTGCGCCATTACCGTCAAGCGGCCATATTCCTTACTGTGGGGGCCTGCGGCCAAGCGCTCGACCACCTCTTTTTGCAGCATAAAGTGCATGTCCATAATGCCCGGTTGCTCGAGCAAATGGAAGATGAGCGGCGAGGTGATGTTATAGGGCAGATTGCCAAAGACGCGTAACTGTCCGGCTCCGGGCAGAGCGGCAAAATCGACCTTTAAGGCATCGCCTTCAATTAAGGTAAGCCCCTTTAAAAAAGGATCGTGGCGTAAGATGTCCGCCAAATCGCGGTCTAACTCAATGGCAGTTAAGGCCCCGGCGCGCTCTAAGACCGGACGGGTGAGGGCGGCATGTCCCGGGCCGATTTCCACCAAGTATTGCCCGGGCTTGGGGTTAATGGCATTGACAATGGAGCCGATGATGTAATCGTCAATTAAAAAGTTTTGCCCAAAGCGCTTGCGCGCCTTTAAATGCGGAGGAGGTAAAGCCATACGTTAAATCTCCTAATATTTAAGCTTTGGGGTTTGCGTGAGCGGCGGCAAAACGCTTACGGGCATGGACCATTTCTGTTGCCAGCGCTACCGCACATTTAAGGGAGTTGGGATCGGCCAGGCCTTGCCCGGCGATATCTAAAGCGGTGCCATGATCTACCGAGGTGCGAATATAGGGCAGGCCCAAAGTCGTATTGTAGCCTTGCTCAAAGCCGGCGTATTTTAATACCGGCAGGCCTTGATCGTGATACATGCACAAAAAGGCGCTGGCATCCTTAAGATTGTGGGCATTGAACATACTGTCAGCAGGCAGCGGGCCTTTAAGGTCAATGCCCTGCTGACGCAATTTTTCTAAAGTGGGGATGATCACGTCCAATTCCTCGCGTCCTAAATGCCCGTTTTCTCCGGCATGCGGATTTAAGCCGGCCACATAGATGTGAGGATTGGGGCAACCAAATTTTTCCCTTAAGTCATGATCCAAAATTTCAATGACTTCAGTGAGCACTTGCGGGGTAATTGCCGCACTGACATCTTTAAGCGGCAGATGAGTGGTGGCTAAGGCCACACGCATCTGCGGGCAACCTAAGAGCATCACCACGCGCTTGACGCCGCATTTTTGCTGTAAGTATTCAGTGTGTCCGGTAAAGGGGTGCTCTTTGCTATCAAGCACTTCCTTACTGATGGGAGCCGTCACTAAGGCATCAAATTCCCCGGTGATAAGTCCCTGATGGGCTCTATCTAACATCCCCAAGACATAGGGGGCATTGGCCCGTTCAAGTTTACCAACCACAGTCGGAGCATTGAGTTTTAGATCAAGGACCGTAAGCTCACCTGATACAGAAGGGGACAGGTGGGTAGGATCATAATCGCGTAAGGTTATTGCCTTTAGGCCATAGTCACTGCGGCGCGAGGCACTGTGCGCACAGGCCTCAATACGCGTGGCTAACATTTTTTTATCGGCAATGACGACTAATTGATGATCCCACGCTTGCGTGGCTAAGTAATAACAAAGCTCCGGTCCAACCCCGGCCGGCTCGCCGGAGGTAATGACAATGCGCATCTTTTTCTCCTTAAAAACAGTACGGCCGCGGCGGCATAGACCGCTGCGGCCGCTACAGGGCACGTTAGGCCACGCTTAGCGCGCACCGGGTTGTGCGGTTTGATCCATATCGATATGGGCGTTTACCAAGGTCGGATCCATCACATGGATATAGGCGCTATCACGCAGTTCGCGCTCCCATGATACCGACTCTTCTTGGAAGAGACGACGGTAAATGAGATCGCGCGCCTTTTGGCGATAGGCATCATCTGAGTCCTTGTCTATCTTAACGTCCTTTAAGTAAATTAAATGCCAACCAAAGCTCGACTTAATCGGCTCGGAGATCTGGCCCGGGCGCAGGGCCACCATGGCACGGGCAAACAGCGGATCATAACGGCCGGGGGTGGCATAACCTAAATCACCACCGTTGATGGCCGAGCCCGGATCTTGCGAGTAGCGACGGGCCGCTTCGGCAAAAGAGAGTTGCCCGGACTCAATTTGTTGCTTTAAGGTCGCAAGTTCATTGCGTGCCGCTTTATCAGAAAAGATGATCGAGGTTTGCAATAAGATGTGGCTGGCATCATACAGCGAAATAGGCTCAACAGCATCATGCGAGATATCGTAGAGTTTTAATAAATGGATGCCAAAGGGCGATCTGAAAGGTCCAATCACATCGCCAGGCTTGGCCTTAAGTAAGGCCGGTAAGAAAGGCACCGGCACCTGCGTCTCGGGCAGATAGCCTAAATCGCCTGCCTGTGAGGCGGCTGAGCCAATGGCATAGCGTGCCGCTAGGGCATTAAAGTCCGCGCCGTCACGCAATTGGGCGCGAATTTGCGCCACAGTGCGATTGGCGGCGACGGCATTGCCGTTTTCCACCGGTACAATGATCTGCGCTAAGTGATATTGCGGCTCGACACTGCCGACCTTGCGTAAATTTTGCGCCAAGAGGTCAACTTCGGTATCCGAGACATTGATGCGGGCGCGGATACGGGCACGACGCACTTCAGTTAAGATGAGCTCGTCGCGAAATTGCTCGCGTGCCTGGGCTTCACTTTGTCCCGGGGCAATGGAGGCCAATAAATCTTGTACACTGATACCGCGCTGGGCTGCCGTTTGAGCTAGGGCAGTATCCAATTGCATATCGGTCAAGGTAATGCCTTGATTTTGCGCCAATTGTAGTACCAAGGAGCGGGTAATTAAGGCCTCTAAGGCAGCTTTACGCGCACTTACTTCATCCACGGCCTGACCACGACGCTGAAAATTGCGCGCTAAGGTCGAGGATGCCTTATCAAGCTCACTTTCTAAAATAATATCGTTGTTGACGATGGCGGCGGCAGAATCTAAGGATTCTTCAGCGGCTGGAACGGCACTGGCCCCTAAGAGTAGGGATAAGGCCAAGGCTAAATTACGGGTAAACTTTTTCAAGATTAATCCATCCTCAAACAATTAGCTGGCCTGATTTTAGCATGATCCGGCAGCAGCTTGATTGTTGCATGTTTTAGTTATTAGTTATTCAAATTCGTCGGGTTGAAATGATCGAGCAAGACCGTATCCGTGGAGGCCGGTTCCTTGGAGCCGGTGACATTGACCGCACCTAAGCCCTTGAACTCAAACTGAATGCCTACACGCCGCTCTTTTACTCTATCTAAATCCTCCCAATCGGTCTTGTTGTAATCCTCAACTAAGAAGGTAATGGCCCAGCAGCATTCTTCATAGCGCAAGGCAAACTTCTTATCAATGTCATCATTTTGTTCAAAGTCATGATAGATGGCGCTGATAAAAGAGAAATTCCCCGGTAGCGGTAATTCAAGCTGCAAGCCCAATTGCTCCAAGTCAATCGGCGCATTTTCTAACGTACGGTTACCTTCATCGGCAAAGCGATAGCTAATCTGCCCCTTAAAGCCTTCGGCGCTGACATATTCGGTCATCACATTCCACGCGGCGATGGAATTGGTCTCATTGGTATAAGACAGCCCGCCATGCATGGTCCAGCCTTCGGCGGGATTGGCATCAATGGACAGCGACAAAGGTGAGCGCGGGTAACGCGAGGTATCGTCATTGGGGTTTAAGGTGACGCGACTTGGCACAAAGCTATAGGTTTGCGAAATGGCAAAACGCATTAACTCTCTATCATGCGGATCAAGTAAGCGTGAGGTTAAACCAAAGGTAATTTCATTGACATCGGCAATGCGGTCATAACCGGTAAAGTGCCGATAAGAGAAATTGGAGTAATAGTCCGTCTGGCGATCGGTGGTATCGTACAGGCCAATATCATTCTGATCTTTATACGGAATGAAGCGATAGGCAATCTCGGGCTCTAAAGTCTGCGTGTGGCGTAAATCAAGCACCTTGCGCTCTAAAGTGGTCTTGCCACGGGCCTCTAATAAATAAAGCGCCCGGTCAACGGAGCTATCTAAATTATCAAAGCCCAGCGACTGACTGTAGTATTCCGGGAGCAAAGATAAATTATCTTGCTCATAGTGGGTTAAAAAGAGCTTACCTCCGGCAGTTAAAGAGGTACCGCGGCTATTGTAGAGCTGATAGGAAAGCCCCGGCTCTAAATGCAAGCGGCTGGCCTCAAAGTTGTCATAACCAAATTCATCTGGGCTGACAAATTGCGTGATTTCACTGTCAACGGTAATGAGTGCGGCGCCAAAGGTATCGTAGTAGGAGGCCGTCAATTGCGGCAACATCGAGAACGGCTTAATAATCGAGGCTTCATCGGGAATTAAGCTTTGGAAGGTGCGCACCTCAATGCTCATATCGTAGCTTGGGCGATTGTAGGCGGTGCGTAAGGATTGCACCAAGTGATCGTCGGTAATGGTGGCATCTTCGCTCCCGATATCCGACAAATAATCATAGTCCCCCGGCCGGACACGCTGGAAATCAAGATCGACGGTTAAATCGTCGTTGAAGAAAGAGGAACTATGTTCCCAGTCAATCATCCAGCGATCGTGGGAGCCATTGGCCAAATCCCAATTATTATCATAGGGCAGATAGTCAAATGTTAGCTTGCCTTCGCTATTTTCAAGCGGCATATAACGAAATTCGTTATTAAAGTTGATGCCACGCTTGCTCATATAGCGCGGGGTTAAGGTGTAGTCGTAATTGGGCGCTAAATTAAAGTAAATTGGTTGCGCGTAGTCAAAGCCGTTATCGGAATCAAAGCTGATAGACGGATACAACAGACCACTCTTGCGCTGATTGGAAATCGGGAAGGTTACATAGGGCAGATAGAAGACCGGGATGTCTTTAATCCACACCGTGGCATTGGTGGCCGAGCCATAGGCATCGCCCTTGACCACATCCACATCATCAGCGGTAATATGCCAAAATTCACTGTTGGCAGGACAGGTGGAGAAGGATAATTCTTCAATTTGCGCGCTTTCGTTGGCGTTATCAATCTCCATGTTTTGCGTGTTAGCGCGAGCCACCGAGCCGTTCATCTGGACAGCTGCCGATTGCAAGGTCGTTTTCTTGGTCTTTAAATTCGACACAATCGGATCTTGGGTGGTGATAGTGTATTCCGGACCCTGATAGACCAGGCTTCCGGTGCTGACAAATTGACCTAACTTACCATCATAGGTGGCCTTATCGGCACGTAATAATTTATCCCCCTGCGTCAGCTCCACATTGCCTTCATAGACGACTTCTTGGTCCATGCTTCCGGTGACCGTATCGGCGGCAATATTTACCGGCGTGGTGTGCACGTCATATTCCATGGGCTCGCGATAAGGCGGAATACCGTAATAGCAGGCTAAATCTCTATCCGGTACTGGCATAAAGGGAGCGGCGCGCCACGGGTTTTGTGCCAAACGGCCTAGCAGGCGCAACGGGAAGGTCGAGGCGGCTGAAAAATGACGATTTAATAAATAGCGCTGTGAGCTTGGCTGCTGCATTAAGTGGCTTACTTGTATGGCCATTTGATTGACAGCCGTGAGGCGATGCTGGGCCACAATATCTTCCCCGCGCTCACGAATGGACGAGGCTCCGGTCAAGGCGCTTGGCGCAGAGCTATCCTCGCTTGCTTGCGCAAAGGCCGTAGCCGGGAGGCTTAAGGCTGCTGTCAGGGCAGTAGCTAGTAGGCTGACATTAAAATGATGCCGCACCTGACGCGTGCGGCGATTCCTTGAGCTTGGCAAGGTCGTATCCTAAATGTAATTTAAGTGAACGTTCGCTTTTTTAGTTATTCTAATAGAAAAACTAAGTTTTGCCTGAAATTTTGTATCCTAGCGCCGCGGCAGGAGCGGATCGTTTAATTGCTCGGCATCCTCATCGCACAGCGCTTTTTCGCCAGGAATGGTGCGCTCCTCATTGGCCCACGCGCCCAAATCTAGCAAGCGACAGCGCTCGGAGCAAAAGGGGCGATACGGATTGTCCTTACTATAACGTACTTGTCGCCCACAATTGGGGCAACGCACATAGAGGACGCCGTCAATTACGGTGGTAGCTTTCGATGATTGATCCTCCGCATGCCCCCGGGCCTGAGCTTTGGCCTTGGCGGTAAGCTCACCGTAGGTGCCCTCGGGCAATAAAGACTTAAGACTCATCGCATTTCCTTAGAGCACATCATTGCCCATATAGGCAAGTTCAAATTCAATATCCCCAATTTCCGCGCCTTTTTCATAGGCCATAAAGCGCACATTGAGACTGGACTGAAATCCGCTGACTACCGGATAACCGCGTACGGTACGCGGATAGCGAATGGCAATTAAGTCACAGTTTTCGGCCGTTTCTTTCATAAAACCGTTATGGGCGACGCGCGGCTTAAATTCGGCACACAAACGCCAGACATATAAAATGGTTGCCACCGGCGCACGCAGGATATCAAGCTCGTGTAGCCAGGTGCTGACTGATTGCATTTTCTCTTCATAGGGTAGCGAGCACCAGAAGGTAAAGAGCGGGGTGTCAAAGCAATTGACGCCGCAGGGTGTTAAAAAGCGCGGTTTAATGCTCTCTAAAATCGGATCATGCTGCAGAACCGTGCGCTGGCGCGTAAATTTATCTAAAGTCTTAAATGCACTTTGAATGGCGGCGCGTAATTGCGCGACAAAGGCCTGATCGGCATTAGGGTCGGTGGCAAAACGCTTGAGCTTTTGGTCAAGTTTCTCTAAGTCCTGGACCATTTCAATCTTAAAGCCGCCCGAGCCGTCGGTTAAATCCATATAATCGACAATGCCACGCAAGAGCGATTGCGTTTCAGCTAAGCTTTGCAGATGTTGACACGCCTCGACCCGTTTGAAAATGCTTTCAAACTTTAAATAAGTACGTGCTTTGGGACTGAAGGGGAAATCGTATAAAAACATACTAAGCCTCACTTGGCCGCATACGTGCAGTACTGCTGATGCAACTTATAAATCTGTTGCGCTAAATATTGCAGATCACTGCTTTGGGTATTGATTAAATCGTCGGCATGACTAATGCGAAAGTCACGGCTGACCTGATGGGCAATAATACTTTGCGCGGTGGCAACTGAGCACCCATCGCGGGCAATAATACGCTGTAATTGCAACTCCGGACTGCAATCAAGCACTAAGACTCGATCAACTAAGGAAGTTAATTTGTGCTCAAATAACAACGGGATGGCCAGCACTACATAGGGGGCATGTTGACCTGCCTCCTGCGCTTGGCGCAATAATTCTTGATGAATGGCCGGATGTAAGAGCGCGTTGAGTTGCGTAAGGGCCTTTTCATCGGCAAAGACTTTTTGGCGTAAATAGGGACGGCACAGTGAGCCGTCGGCATTTAAACATTGCCTGCCAAAGAGTTGAGCAAGCTTTGGCAACATCGGACTGCCGATGGCGGTAAGCTCACGGGAAATAATATCGGCGTCAATAACCGGAATGTGCAGCTGCGTAAAGACGCGGCAGGCGGCAGTTTTTCCGCAGGCGATACCGCCGGTCAAACCTACGCTATAGGGGTGCTGCATGCCTAAAAACCTTTATGTCACTAATGGCAGTTCATCTGCCCGTCATCTGAAGTAAAAATAAGTTTCATCATAGCGCAAGAGCTGACAAAAAGCCATTTTATGCCCCAAGCGGGCTTTACCTTGCCTTTACTGCTAAAATGCAAAAACTGATGATGCAAGATTGATTTGCTCTTTAAGGTGAAGTGCTGTGAATAAAATACTTGGACCCCTTATCGGTGGGGCGCTGTGCCTGCTTTTGTCAGGGTGCAGTGAAAATACTGAGGTAGCCTTAACGGCCAACGCTTTTGCCCCGCAGGGTCATAATGTCTATTT
Organism: Candidatus Anaerobiospirillum merdipullorum; assembly: GCA_018883895.1. GTDB lineage: Bacteria > Pseudomonadota > Gammaproteobacteria > Enterobacterales > Succinivibrionaceae > Avisuccinivibrio > Avisuccinivibrio merdipullorum. The sequence continues at coordinate 6,597 of JAHLFG010000060.1, read as the reverse complement.
GCGCGGGGAAATGAATGATTATGCCGTTTTATCTTCTTATCTTTTAGTCAAGCAAGATGATGACTCCTATTGCACCTTAGCGCCGCTACGCGCCGATTGGTCACCCTATCGCTTTAAGTTTGCCGCGGCCAATTGGGAGGCGGGGTCAAACTTTGGCTTTGCCGATCCGCCGGGGGTGATGCGTGAAGGCTCGGCCATGGTGCGCCTAAACCCTAATTCGCGTTTTGAAGAATTGCGTTATTACCCCAAGCGCGATGGCATCTATCGCTTCTGCATTGTGGTGCAGGATGATGAGTACTATGCCAGCGTAACCGAGGCGCGTGAAGATGAGCTGTCGCTTATGGATGATATCTTCAAGCGTCCGGCCACCTCATCGACCATGGTGGATGATGAAGCGGCTACAGAAGCAAACGAGCTGTCGGACGATAACTCTTAACCGTAAACGTAAGCCTGTGGGGCAGTCCACAGGCTACTTGCTTATTTGCAAAAAAGAGTACTGTTTTTTACAATAACGCACACCTCTTTTATGTCCCTGTAGCTCAGTTGGATAGAGCTTTCGCCTCCTAAGCGAAGGGTCGGCAGTTCGAACCTGCCCAGGGACGCCACCTGAATGATGTTGCGCACACAAAAGACTTGCCCAAGGAGCGTCACCTCATGAAAGCCAAGCCTAAGAAGGCAGCCCAAACTTCCACTCTGCATCCTGAGATAATCGAGATTATTGAGCGCAAACGCTTGGAGTTAATCCAAAAATTCCAGGCAAACGGGCCGGAGCCGCTATTTCTTGATGGTAAGTTGCCATCAAGTTCAGGCATTGAGGATTTAAGTTTAGGTAAGTTAGCTTCACGTGTGCGCGAAAAACTTAGTGCGGCCCGTGAATTTGCCGCCTTAAGCTGGCCCGAGCAAGTGCAATATTTACAAGACGGCCATGAAAGTCCCATCGATGAAGCCTATTTCTGGTCCTATTTGCATGAGCTTCAAGTAAGCGAAAGTCAGGGGCGGGAGAAGAGTATTTTGGGCGATGAGTTGCTTAATTTGCAACATGAGGTGCGCTTTACGCGCATTAACGCCCAAGGTAATGAAGAGCTGGTTAATCCGGATATGTGCTTTGTCAATGTGCAGGATATCCTGCCGCAATATGACAAGATCTGCTTTGGACAAAGTAAATCCTTAGCCGAGGCCTTACGCTCCGCCTTAGATCTGGCGGCAATGCAAAGTGATAACTTACGTCAGGATTTAGGGCTTGGTGCTGACATGCCGGAAATTATCAGCGATTTGACCTATTGTCCGTCCGTGCCGGTTGAAGTCATGGCCGGATGCTTGGCTCTTGCCAAGGAAAAAGGGCTTGTCGCTTTATTACGCGTGTTGCATCAGGTCAATCCCGATTGCTTTGACGTAAATGAGCAAGATGAAGACCTCTGGAATGACCTCAGCAAGTTAAGTGATGAAGAGCTTTATGCTTATATACGCGATTATTGCTGTGGTTTTGATGAAATATATGGCGCTTTGCTGTCCGCGGACAACCCATACGATGGGGTGCCGCATCTCTTGTACACCTTTGGTACGGAGGAGCGCTTTTTATGGCGGCTGGCCCTACATTGTGCCAATGTGGTCTGTCAACACAGTATGAACTGTTTTCTCATGCCCCCGCATGCCGCTTATCTCCTCGGGCGTGAGTTTTTCTTGGATGTAAGACATAACGAGAGCTTGCCCTTGCCGCATGCCTATCAAATGATCGAATATGCCGCGCTGTGCGGGCATCCCTTGGCGGTGATTACCTTAGGCTTGTTCTGTGGCTCACTTGATTTAACGCAAGCGCCTTCCGGCATGGTCGCCTTTATCTATTTAAAGGGCCTGATGTATTGGCAGCAGCTCATGGAGTGGGCGCAACCGTATAACTTTGTCGATTGCCCACGTTATTATCAACAAGACGGGGAAGTTTACGCCATTGCAGCTGAGCTCCTATATAACACCCTGTCGGCCATCTATCAGCAGGCGCGTACGGGAGCTCTTGCACGCCAAGACGATCCGGATGGTGAGGATCTTTATCCTGAGACTTTTGTCCCGGAAAATCCATTATTCCCCTCCATTCTGTCCTATCCGCTTGAGCAAACGGAGTTTTGGCGGCCCTTTTTTACCTATATGGATTCCTTGCGTGGCGCCGATCGCGTAAGGCTTGAGGCCATGTGGGGGCTGATATGGCATGAACATCTTCTGCCCGAGGCGCTGGCATTTACCGTTGCATTTCGCGTGGAGACTTTTGTCAAGGTAGAGCCACCTCTGCCGCTTCCTAATGCTCTGCAGCCCCTCTATCAAGAGCTTAACGAAAAGCTTAAGGATGAGTACGAGCACCTGCGGCACGAGCATTTGGATCCCATTAATCTGCCGGATTTTATTTATCTGAGCGCTTGCGCTGCCTTGCTTGGCGATGAGTATGCCCTCGAGACCGTCATCTACCTGTGTAACCATTATGAAGCTAAGTTAAAGGCAAAATATAAAAAAGCCTTGCTTACCTGTACGCCTCAAGTGCAAGCTTTGGCCGAAAGTGGCCATGCTGCCGCCTTGGAATTTATGTTCCGGCAGGCCAAGGATGATAAGAAGCTTTACTGGGTGCAAAAGGCGCAAGAGAATTGGGCGCTCTGGGCCTTTATTCCCGATACGCAGGAGCATGATGCCTCGTGGTGGCAGGTACCGGTGGCAGAGCAAATTAAACGGGCGCGTTATTTATGGCAATGTGGCTATGCCGCCGCCGGAGTGACGCTCTACACCTTATTGGCGCAAGAAGGGCGGCAGGCCGAGGCGCGTGCTTATCTGCTCTTGGCTCATTTAAGCGGCGTACCGCTTGACGCTACCTTAATGGGCGCCTTAGATCCAGATGAGGGTGAGTGGCTGGCCTTTGCCAAGGTTTTACGTAAGCTTGAGCTTGCCGCACAACAGGGCTATGCCCCCGCGTGCAACCAATTGGCCGCTTTATATTATATTGGCGCCATTGTCCCGCTTGATCGGCATCAAGCCGAGCATTGGGTGCGCATGAGGAGGGTAAATTATGATTTCTTTGACACGGCACAGGCGCATTGGGGATCAGGCTTTAATAATTTAGTCAGCCACCACTTAAGTAACATGCGCCGTCTGGGACTACAAGGCCCATATGCGTGGGATAAAAATAAAAACTTTGATGAGTTTATCCGTGCAGCAATAGTCACGTCCTTATCTGTTATGGGCACGGCTTTAATTGATGGGCAGACCCTCTTGGAGCGCGAGCTACTCATAACTTTAATCAATCAGCCGTGGTTTCTTGATCAGATCTCCTATGGCTTTGATGGCAACAATTATGTGTGTCGCCTTGATGGCAAGACCGTCGTGCCCTTACATCGCGGGACTTGCTATCATCTGCTCCTTAAGATGCTCAATCTGCGCTATGGGCTGACGTTTCAGGACTATCAGCGCAAAGAGCAGCAGATTGATAAGCTCACCTTTTATTTATTTAATTGCTCGGAGTACTTGGTGCTAAGTGCGCTCGATGGCGTGGACAGTCCATATCCGCAAGACTTTTTCCTGCGCGGCTTAGTGGCCTTGCGCTCGGTAAGCATGCCGGTCAATTTGCCCTTGATGAAGCACTATATGCTCTTAGCTAGCAATGCCGGCATGATGGAAGCGCCGTTGTTCTATCATTTGCGCACCGCGATGTGGCAGGCGCCTTTGGGAATGGCGCAAGAAATAAAGACGCCGCCAAAGACGCCTAAGTCTAAGTCAAAGACCGAGCCTGAGCAAAAAAGTGCGCATCAAGTTGTTGCCACGGCCATAGCCTAAACAGAACATCCGCGGCCTTAAGAGGAAAAAAGGCCGCGACAAAACATAGGAATGAAGCTTTAGTTAAGATGCAATATTTATTTAAAGTAAGTAGCCACAGCGCACCGCGCTGGCGTTTGGTGGCCTTAGATGGGGCCTATACTTTGGCCGAAGCTGGCGAACTTATCGCCGCGGCCTTTGCCTATGTCCCGGGACCGCGCTCTTTTGTGCATCAGGGCAAGCACTATGCGGCAGGAAATAGCGGTAAAGAAGATAGCGTACAAGCGCAAATGCCGCTTGATGGTCTGCATCTGCAGGCAGGGGATAGCCTGACCTTTCAAAGTGGGGCGCAGGGCTTTTTCCATCAAGTGGAGGTAATGCGCGCTGAGGAGCATTTGTATTGTTTAATGCCCTCGTGCTTGGTGGGCGCAGGTTTAGTGCCGGAGGATATTGCCGGCGATGAGGCGGCCTTGGCGGCCTATGCCGATACCGATGAGGCCGAGAGCCTGGATTTGCGCGAGTGTACCAAGCGCATGCGCAACTATATGATGAACAAACGCCATCAAGGCAGCACCCCTGCCTTGCAGGTGCCTTTTGCGTCAGTATGAGGCATTATTGCCCTATTGTGGTGCGTTATTTTGTATGCTCCGAAATTGGGCGCATAATGCACGCAACAGGGCAGATGACTTGCCCTTACCCGTGTGCAAGTCATCCTCAGCGACCGTAAAAAGGGTTGCTTACTGCAGTTAAAGCTCCTTACCCTAAAAGCTTGCAACTGCTTTTTCCTGCACCATCACCCGTGGTGTATCTTGCTTTTCCCTGCTTGATGTTTAGGTAGCAGCGCCGTGCCGTTATGGGCACAAGGTGGCGTCTGCACACTTTTTTATTGGAGAGAAAAATGTCCGGCAGCTTGTTGTTTTGCATCTGTCTTGCCTATTTCGTGGCAGCCTATTTTATATATGGCGGATTTTTAAAGCGGGTGTTTGCCATTGACCCGAAACGGCCGACCCCGGCACATACTAATTATGATGGTATCGACTATGTGCCGACCCCGCGCATGGTGCTTTTTGGTCACCACTTTGCCTCGATTGCCGGTCCCGGTCCGATTGTCGGCCCGATTATGGCCGCTTATTTTGGTTGGCTCCCGGCACTAATTTGGATCTTAATTGGTTGCGTCTTTGTCGGCGCTTTCCATGACTTTGCCGCGCTCACTATTTCAGTGCGCAATCAAGGTAAGTCCATTTCCTCGATTATGGAGCGTTTGATGGGCTTTGCCGGGCGGCAGATCTTCCTCATTTTCTGCATTGCCTGCTTAATCTTAATTGTCGCAATTTTTACCTTGTTGATTGCCGGCATGTTCGCCTCGATTCCGGCCGTGGCTACCGCTTCCTTAACCTTTATTGCGATGGCTCCGATCTTTGCCTTATGCACCTTAAAGGGTGGCATGAGTTTGCGTAATTCCTCCTTTATCTTTGTGCCACTGGTGTTCTTAACCGTGGCCTTTGGTAATGCCTGCCCGCTGGATTTAACCTCCTTTGGTTTAAGCGCACAGGGTGCGACCTATATCTGGATTGCAGTCTTGGCCATTTATATCTTTGCCGCTTCGGTGGTGCCGGTACAGTGGTTGCTGCAACCGCGTGATTATTTAAATTCCTTCCTGCTCTATGGCATGCTGCTCTTGGGCTTTGTCTCCATCTTGGCCTATAACCCGGATATTAAGATGTCCTCGTTCAACGGCATGGAAGCCATTACTGCCGATGGTAATTTAACTGCTTTGGTGCCGGCTTTGTTCATCTTCATTGCCTGCGGTGCCTGCTCGGGCTTCCACGCCTTAGTGGCCTCGGGTACCACCTCCAAGCAGATTAACTCTGAAAAGGACTTAGTGCCGATTGGCTATGGTGGCATGATTGTCGAAGGTATCTTAGGCGTGATGGCCTTAGTGGCCGTGATGGCGATGGATCCGTCCGTGTTTATGGAACTTGGCAAGAATCAGCCGATGGCCTTTGCTACTGGTATTGCCAGCTTCTCCACTGCTTTGGGCATCCCGGAAGTCTACTCCAAGATTTTCATCTCGCTGGCCATTTCTGCCTTTATGATGACCTCGCTTGATACTGCCACCCGTTTGGGACGCTTCTTGTGGCAAGAAGTCTTTATGCCCAAGCGTAAGCAAGCGGCTGATGATTCAGCCACCGCAGCAGCTCCGGTATTAGCCCCGTGGCGTCGCACCATCACCAACACTTTTGTCGCTGCGCTCATTATCGTCGGAGCCTCGATGTTAATGGCCTTATCCGGCAGTGCCGCGTCCATTTGGCCGATTTTCGGTGCCTCCAATCAGTTAATGGCCGCTTTAACCTTCCTGGCCATTACGCTCTACCTCTTAATGAAGGAGAGTAAGTGGTATATCGCCTTCTTCCCGATGCTCTTTATGCTGGTGATGAGCTTATGGGGCATTGTGCAGATTGTGCAACAGCAATGGGGTGGTAACTTGGTCTTGGTGTGCTCAGGCCTCTTCCTCTTGGTGATGGCGCTTTTGATGGTGGCGGTGGGTATTGCCATTATTGCCCAGCACTTACGCCTGCGTCGTACTACCGGGGTATCCCACGTACAGCTTAACTAATTACGTACTAAAGCCTGCAGTGCAATAACTGCAGAACTCTATCTCAAGGCCGCGTTTTGCGGCCTTACTTTGTGCGCACGGCATGTGCATATTTCTTGCGGGTGAAAGTCCCGTGGTCGGGCTGACAAGGCCAAGACCTAGCCTAAGGCAAGCTGTGTCCCGTGAGGGGCAGGGTGAAGGAAGCCGGCGGCAAA
>JAHLFG010000059.1 GCA_018883895.1 Candidatus Anaerobiospirillum merdipullorum | reverse complement strand
GACAAGAAAGCTATTACCGATAGATGGCGCGCTGGCCGAGTAGCGCCGTCGAGCTTGGATAAACTTATTGATGCGGTTGAACTGAAGCCGCTTAATGGGATTAATCGGCTACGGGATCTGAATTTAAAGCTAGGGATCAGAGCCAACTTAGCTGAAGCAATCGGTAGCATGCTTGCCGATGAGTACCAAGGTACAGCATCTACCCAAGGGTCACCACTTCCGTAACAATATCTAAAAAACCTCACCTAAACGCAAAGCCAAGTACAGCATGGCTTTCAGCCCCTTCTAACCATTTTTAACTGTCAAATACAGGTTTGTAAAGATAACTAATGATTTCTAGTACTCACACCTCATCGATAAATGCCTCACTTGTTCCCCGTCATGCTGAACTCTTAGCTAGTTTGGAACAAAAGGGGCATTTAACCATTTCCGAGCTAACCTCATCTTTAAAGGTATCAGAGCAAACCATTCGTCGTGACCTGAAAAAACTTGAAGATCAGGGGCTCTTAATCCGTTTCCATGGCGGAGCGAGCAGTTTAAGCTCCGCCTCCTCTACCCGCCCGCAAATTTTAGTAAATAAAAACATAGAATTGCGTGAAGTCTCGATGGTGCAAGAAAAAGAGCAAATTGCCCAAAAGGTAGCCGCATTAATCCCTGATGGCTCTACGGTCTTTATCACCATTGGCACCACCGTAGAGCGCATTGCAGCCGCGCTTGCCACCAAGAACGCGCTCTTAGTCATCACCGATTCACTGCGTGTAGCGGGATTACTTTATCGCAATCGTAATATCAAGGTCATTGTGCCCTCAGGACAACTCTCCCCGTCAAATGGCGGCATTGAAGGGTCACAGACCATCAATGATTTAGGAAACTTCCGCGCCGATTTCTTTATCACCAGCGTCGGAGCCATCGCCAGTGACGGGACCTTGCTTGATTTTAATATTTCCGAAGTTGAGGCCGCTAAGGTGATGCAACGTAATGCCACGTGTAGCATTATTGCCTGCGATCACAGCAAATTTACCACCGCCGTGTCGGTAAAACTGGCCAATCTCAATGAAATGGACTATTTGGTGACCGATAAGATCCCCAATGAAGAATTGCGCCATATGGTGCACAATGCCGGCGTCAAGGTAATTGAAACTACAACCTTAGCTTAAGCAAGCCCTACATGCCAACAGGCCACTGCTCTTTTGGCGTGGCCATAACTTTAAATAAGCCCAGCTTAAAGGCCTGACTGCGCGTAAGGGTAAAAGAACGTGCTACAATCAAGCCCTACACATAAATGAAGTAACTAATTGAAGTATTTGAGCATCAGCTGTGGATCCTGCGCGCACTAACTTGTTTGAGCAAAAGCAACTCTTGTTGCTCCTGCCCATCATTTTAATGGCGATCACCGCCTTTTGCCTTGATCCGCATGTGCTAGGACCCCGCGACCATTTCCTGCGTGACTATTTGACCTTTTCAAGTCGCATCCTTTTTCCCTGTCTTTTTGTGTTAAGCGCCGCCTTGCTCACCCGCACGCGTGAGCGGTGGGGACAACTTTTTATTATTTGCCTTGATTACGTCTTACTGCTGTTTTTTCTGGCCCTCTTACGTCCCTCAGCCCTCTTAAACCCCAGTATTTGCGTCATCGCTGCCACCGCGGCCATTGTAGTGCTCCGTCCCCTTGATGATGAGCCCCAATGGGATCTATCCCATCCCCATCTGCGCGCTATCTTGCGCCAACTAGCGGCCATTGCCCTGCCAATTGCGCTTTTTGTCGGGCTGTTGACCATCTTGCAGCAAGTGGAGAGCTTTGTGCTCTTTACCATTTCCGATGGTATCAATAATTCCTTAATGTCGATGTTCTATAGCCCCATCTATTTAATCTTGCAAACCCTCGGCTATCACAGCGCCATCTCCGGGGCAGTATTGATGAATTATGACGACGGCATGATCAATGCCTTTATCAATTCCATCATCGTCACCAACTTCATTGCCCTGCCGGTACTCTTAATTGCCCGCTCCTTTGTCGCCGGGCATCGTTTACGCCTTTTTCTCACCTTATTGGCCTTTACCGCAATTTTAACGGCCAGCATCGGACCTTGTGTATCGCTTATCTATATTGTGGTGCTCTTCATGATCCCCGGCACTTATGCGCTTTTATTGGTAAGTTCTTTGTGCTTTTTCCTTATCTCCTATGTGGCACAAGTACCGGCGCTAACTAATATCAACAATCTCTATCATCCCGATATTGATTTACTTGCCGCGGTGTTATTAAGCTTTCTGCCAAGTACCAAATTACTCTACAGTTGCGGCATTGCCCTGCCGCTCTTGATGCTCTCCTTAACGGCATTAATTAAAAAAGAGCGTTTGACCATCTTGCGCCAGCGCCGCTTAATTAGTAAAAGTGGCCTTAATTTTAAGGACAATCTTTCCCCGGACTTAAGTGTCCTCGTCTTATTACGCGCCTTGGGGGGACTTTCCAATATCGGCGTGGTTAAAGCCACTTTACGCGGACTTACCGTAGAAGTCTTAAATGTCGAGCGCTGTCAAACGGTCTTGCTCACGGCCTTGAGTTTGAAAAAACCGCATTATTCCAAAACGCGTCATACCTATTTATTAGATTTGGGGGACTTAGACGAGCCCGTGGCGCAGCGTTTGGCGCGCCTCACGGCGGACAATCCCACCCGTCCGGCCCCCATTATCAGTACCAAGAATTTTAAGATCACGCCGCTACCGCATTTCCAGCGTACTGACCATTAACTAAAAGGAGAAAGCTATGTCTACGCCTGCTGACAAGCAAGATTGGATTGAAATTAAGGCTCGGTGCACGGCTAACACCGCCGATGCGATAAGCACCATGCTCGAGCAATTGGGAGCCTTAGCGGTAACCTATGAAGATGCGGAAGATAGCCCGATTTTAGAGCCCCGTCCTGGTGAGCGGCGCTTATGGCCTAATACTGAGGTCACCGGCCTCTTTGCCCAAGGCACCGATGCTACTGCAATAGTGCAGACCTTACAGCAAATTTTAGGCGACAGCATTCCGCTGGCGGCGGTAAAACTTGCCGATAAAGATTGGATTCGCGCCTGGATGGATCAATTCAAACCGTTGCGCTTTGGTAGCCGACTGTGGATTTGCCCTACCTGGCATCAAGTGCCCGATAAAGAAGCGGTAACGGTGATGTTAGACCCAGGCCTGGCCTTTGGTACCGGCACCCATCCGACGACGGCCTTGTGCCTTGAGTGGCTTGACCGTCAAGATTTAACCAATGCGCGCGTGCTTGATTATGGTTGTGGCTCCGGCATCTTGGCGGTGGCAGCCTTAAAATTAGGGGCAAGTGAGGCCTTAGGCGTAGATATTGATCCCCAGGCCTTACTGGCAAGTAAAGAAAACGCCCAGCGTAATGGCGTGGACAGTAAATTAACGCTTAAAGATGGGGCGACGCTGGATCTTTCCACGATTACCCCCTATAACTTGGCCATAGCCAATATTTTGGCTGGCCCCCTTGCTGAGCTTGAGCCCTATATTGCCGCTTTAACCGCCAAAGGCGCCCCACTTGCTTTATCAGGCATTTTACAAGAGCAGGCTGAAGAAGTAATTGCCGCCTATAGCCCTGACTTTAGCTATCAAGGTCAAGAGGTTAAAGATGGCTGGGTCAGGCTAAGTTTTGTGCGTTGCTAACAAACTTGGCTATAATGGACAAATGGCTTATTTTTTGCCCCCTATTTTTTATGGGGCGTAGATTAACGGGAGCTGACTATGGCAAGCATTAGACCGCGTGAGCGCACGGCGATTATTCAATCCCTGCGTGCCGGCGTAACTCCGCGCGTGGGCCTGGAGCATATTCAGGTTGGACGCGCCAAAGAAGTAAAGGCCCTGCTAACGGATTTAGAAAATATTTGTAATGGCGGCAGTGCCTTTCGTCTTATCGTCGGTGATTTTGGCGCTGGTAAGAGCTTCTTTTTACAGTTAATTCGCTATATCGCGCTGGAAAAAGGCATGGTCACGGTCAGTGCCGACTTAGCCCCGGATAGACGCTTATATGCCTCCGGTGGGCAAGCCCGCTCCCTCTATCAAGAATTAACGCGTAATTTAGCCACCCGTGCCCACCCCGAGGGTAATGCGATGGTGCCCTTGGTGGAGAAATTTATCACCGAGCAAAGACGCATTGCCGATACCACCGGTACGCCGGTGGAGACGGTGATTAAAGATAAGCTCGCCTCCTTAAGTGAGCTCGTCGGTGGTTATGATTTTGCCGAAGTCATCTCCGCGTATTGGCGCGGCTTTAATAGTGGCAATGATGAGCTCAAACAGGCCGCCGTACGTTATTTACGCGGTGAATATGCCACCAAGACTGAGGCGCGGCGCGATCTTAACGTGCATACCATTATCGATGATGCCTCGGTTTATGATCATTTAAAGCTGCTAGCCCGCTTTGTCTGTCAGTCAGGCTACAAGGGGCTCTTGGTCAATTTAGATGAGATGGTCAATTTGTATAAATTGCCATCGGTACGCTCCCGCACCGCCAACTATGAGCAAATCTTGCGCATCTTAAATGACTGTCTGCAAGGTAGCGCCGAAAATATCGGTTTCCTCTTAGGTGGCACTCCCGAGTTCTTAACCGATCCGCGCAAAGGCTTGTACAGCTATGAAGCCCTGCGCTCACGTTTGGCCGCCAACAGCTTTGCTGCCGCTGCGCAAGTGGTGGACTATAACGGCCCGGTCTTACAATTACAAAACTTAGCCCCCGAAGAGCTCTATGTGCTCTTGTGCAATATCCGTAATGTCTTTGCCAATTACGATAAGGACAAGTATTTGCTGCCTGATGAGGCGCTAACGACCTTCTTAAAGCATTGCTCAGAGCATATCGGTGAGGCCTATTTCCGTACTCCACGCAATACCATTAAGGCCTTTGTCGATCTGATGTCCGTCATCGAACAAAACCCGGAGCTTAAATGGCAGACCTTAATTGACAGCGTCAACATCAACCCCGAAAGCGATCCTTCCTTAGTCACCGTCCCGACAGCTGCAAGTGACAGCCCGTCGCCCTTAAAAGCAGCATCCTTAGATGACGACGATGATGCGGAAGATGATGATGATGATTTAACTGTCTTTAAGCTCTAAGATGCTCACCTCAGCTCAAGCTTATGCGCGCCTGGCAAAGCCGCTACAGCAATTTATTTATCGCCATGGCTGGAGTGAGCTCAATGCCCTGCAAATTGCAGCGCTCGAGCCGATTTTGGCCCATCATGATGATGTGGTACTCTCGGCATCGACGGCAAGCGGTAAAACCGAGGCGGCTTTTTTGCCGGCACTTACCTATGTGTTACAGCAACAGGCCCCCGGTTTTCGCATTCTCTATATCAGTCCACTTAAAGCCTTAATTAACGATCAGGCACGCAGACTTGAAGATCTAACGGCCCATACCGATCTTGAGGTCACGCCGTGGCATGGTGATGTCAGTAGCGCGCGCAAACACAAGCAACTTAAAGATCCCGCGGGTATTGTGCTCATTACCCCGGAGTCCTTGGAGTCGCTCTTACTCAATCATTTAACCATGCTCCGTACGGCGGTGGCGCATCTTGACTATATTGTCATCGATGAGTTTCATGCCTTTATGGGCTCGCAGCGTGGCATACAGTTAATGTCGCAATTACATCGTTTGGACAATATTGCCGGTCGCCGGATCGTGCGCATAGCGCTTTCGGCAACCTTTTCCAATATTGCCAATATTCAGCCCTATTTGCGACCGCATACCCCGCATCATCCCTTTACCCTCATCGCGCCGCCAAATATGCATAGCGATAGTTTGGCCATTCAATTGCGCGGTTATGAAATCTCGCAAACCCCGCACGATTTAGAGCTGGCAAGTAACGCCCGGCCTGGCAGTAATCAAAACAACATCCCCGATGGGTATCGCAAGATTGCGCATGACATTTTCCGCTTCTTGCGCGGGAGTAATCATTTAGTCTTTACCAATAGTCGCGCCAAAACTGAAATTATTGCCGGTGCGCTCAAAGAAATCAGTGATCGCGCCCAAGTGCCGCTGGAGTTCTATCCCCACCACGGCTCCTTGTCCAAAGATTTACGTGAAAGTTTGGAGCTAAGGCTACAAGAAGGCCGCCTGCCCACCACCGCCATTTGTACCTCGACTTTAGAGCTTGGCATTGATATTGCCGATGTCGTCAGCATCGGGCAGGTCGATGCTCCCCTATCGGTAGCCTCCTTACGCCAGCGCTTAGGGCGCTCGGGGCGCCGTACGCGCCAGGCCGCCTTACGCCTCTTTATTCCCGAATGTGGTGATGACACTTCTATTTCCGCACAATTGTGCGAAGAGACCTTTTTAAGTGTCGCCGTGGTCAAATTGCTCTTAGAGCGCTGGTATGAGCCGCCTGCTTTGGTGGAATACTCTTTTTCTGTGCTCTTGCAGCAAACCTTGTCGGTCATCGGCTCCTTTGGCGCTGCCTCGGCACAAAATCTGTGGGCCTTACTGTGTCAAACCGGTCCCTTTTATTTGGTTGACAAGAAGATCTTTGCCACCTTTTTACGCTCCTTAGCCGACGCGGATTTAATTGTGCAATTAAATGACGGCACCTTAGCTTTGGGACTTAAAGGAGAGCAATTGTGCTCACAATGGAAGTTCTTTGCCGTCTTCCAAAACGCCGATGAATTTATCATTGATTATGATCATCGCACCATTGGAAGGTTACCCATTGTCAAGTTGCCGGATATTGATGATACCTTCCTCTTTGCCGGCCAATCCTGGAAGATTATCTATATCTCAAGTGAGCGGCGCATTATCGGCGTCAAACCCTATGACAAGACCACCGAGCCCTTAAATGCCGGAAGCGGCGATCTGTTAATTGCCGATGAAATCTGCGCCTATATGAAAAAGCTCTATTTAAGTAAAGAGTGCCCGCCTTTTTTAAATGCTAAGGCCAAAGAGCACTTTGCGCGCGGCATCGATTACTTTACCGCCTACAACTTAGCGCAAAGTCCCTTTGTCGAAGCGCCGCAGGGCATTGCGCTCTTTCCTTTCAAGGGCAGTCGCGTGCTCTTTACCTTGGTGCAATTATTGCGCCGTGAGCTGGTGCATGCGCGGCAAGAGGGCTTGCATATCCTCATTGAATACTGCTCACGCGATAATTTAAAGCAAGCGGTGCGCAATCTCTTACGTCACCCGCCCCAAAAGGAAGTGGAGATTATTTGTAAGATTCGCCACTTAGAGGAAAACAAATACGATGAGTATATCGCCCGCCCGCTACAGGAATTGGACTTTGCCCATCGCCATTTGGATCTTAAAGGAGCATATGCTTTCTTAAAGGACCTAGAAAGCGCGCTGTAATTGCTAAATTCTCTATAAAGCCTGCTGAAAATTCCCAGAAGCAAGCTTACACATTGTCAAGCTTGCAGGCCTTGCGTAAAGTAAATTATGCAAGGCCTTTTCTTTTTTTACTGCAAGAGTAAGCCCTATGGAATATCGTACCCTACCGCATGGCGGTGAAAAGCTCAGTGTCATTGGCCTGGGACTTGGCATCGTCAAACCCGAGGATTACCCTCAGGCTTTATTAGAATATGCCTTGGAGCAAGGCATTAATTTCTTTGATTTATGCATCGCCTTTGAAGACGTCTGGCAGGCAGTACGGCCAACCTTGGCTTTGCATCGGGCACAAGTGTTTACGCAAATGCATTTAGGGGCTGCCTACAAACATGGCGCCTATGCCTTTACGCGCAATCTAAACACCATCCAAAAAACCTTTTTAGAAAAACTTGCGTTAAGCGGCCTTGATTACACTGACTTTTTAATGCTCCATTGCATTGACGAAGAGGCCGATTTAAAGCTCGTGCTTGACAAGGGCATTTATGCCTTTGCCCAAGATTGTCTGCGTCAGGGCCTGGCCCGCCATTTAGGTTTTTCCACCCATAATCCTACCATTGCCCAAAAGCTCCTTGATATAGGCGGTTTTGATCTTTTTATGTTTAGCATCAATGCTGCCTTTGACTTTAAAGCCGACGGCGAGCTTGCCTTAGGCGATCATGCCGCCCGCGCCGCACTCTATCAGCAGGCGGCCGCGCAAGGCGTGGGCATTAGCGTGATGAAGCCCTTTGCCGGCGGCCAATTACTCGATGCGCGTTTATCGCCCTTAGGGGTGGCACTTAGCGTGCCGCAATGTTTGCACTATTGCCTCGATCGCCCGGCGGTACTGTCCTGCCTGACCGGCGCCTGCCGAAAAGAGGAAATTGATGCTAGCCTGCGCTATTTAACTTATCCGCAAGAGCGCGATTATGCCGCGGCCATGGCCCCGGCCAACTTGGTGCAAAATCTCAAGCGCTGTGTCTATTGCAATCACTGCGCCCCGTGCCCCAAACAGCTTAATGTGGCTCTTATCAATAAATACTACGATTTAAGTCGCTTAGGCGATGAATTAGCGCGCGCACATTATCGTCAACTTTCGCATCACGCCGGGGAGTGTAATGATTGCGGACATTGTGATAAACGCTGCCCCTTCCATACCCCGCAGATGGCGCGCATGCATGAGATAGCCGCATATTTTGGTTTCTAATCAAAAAGGAGATAGAGATGAAGCGTTCTTTAAGTTTAGTTTGTGCCGTCGCCTGCCTGTTTGCCGGCAGTGCCCTGGCCGCCGATATAGATATGAGCAAACTTGCCCATCGTGTCACTGACAGCGCTGCCCCGCAAGTTTTCTTTACCAAAGACATCAGCCCCGATGGTTTAATGGCCGCCTTTGCAGCCTTAGAGCAAGACTTACCGGGCAAGGTGGCGGTCAAACTGTCCACCGGTGAGGCTGGCAACAATCACTATCTGCAACCTGCCTTAATTAAAGATCTGGTCACCAAGGTAAACGGCACCATTGTCGAGTGCAATACCGCCTATGGTGGATCACGTGCCTCCACCGCCGCCCACCGTCAGGTAATTTCCGATCATGGTTTTGATGCCATTGCCCCGGTCGATATCATGGACGAAGATGGTGAGATGGAGATCCCGGTACCAAACGGCGAGTATATGCAGTCTGACTTAGTGGGTAAGAATTTGGCCAATTATGACAGCATGTTGGTGCTCACCCACTTTAAGGGCCATGCGATGGGTGGCTTTGGCGGCGCGCTGAAAAATATTTCCATCGGAGTAGCTTCGGCTACCGGTAAGGCCCGTATTCACGCCGGCGGCAGCACCGATGAAAACATCTTCTTTGACCACAGTATTGCCGGTGGCCGCTACTTAGATAACAGCACGGATGAGCACTTACAGTTCATCAAGTCCATGGCTGAGGCAGCTTCTGCAGTGCATCACTACTTTGGCGATGGGGAGCGTATCCTCTACATTTCGGTGATGAACAATCTGTCGGTGGATTGTGACTGCGATGGCAACCCCAATGCCCCGGATATGCATGATATCGGCATCTTAGCCTCACACGATCCGGTAGCCCTCGATCAGGCCTGCGTCGATTTGGTCTATGCCGCCCCGGACGGGCAAAGCCTGATTGAGCGCATGGAAAGCAGACGTGGTCCTGAAATCCTGCCGCATGGGCAAAAGATTGGCCTGGGGCAAATGGCATATCAATTAGTAAGCTTAGATAAATAAAACTTTTCCCGTAAAAACAAACTAAAACAAACATAAGGACGACGATGACGGCAGAAAAAAGCACTAATGCCTTTTTTTCTGTTGTCATCATTTTTTACAGTTACGGAGAAGCTCAAGTACTTCTTTTCGGTACCGATGGCACTAAAGTAGCGTCCCATCAGGGCACAGCTTGAGGGCTGCTACATCAGGAAATTAAAGCATGCTAGATCTAATCGAGCGCGAACTTATCTATCTGTGGTATTACTCTGATCTGCAAGTACGGCAATTAATGCCCTATTATATAGTCGGCACATTGCTTGGCTCCTTTATCGCGGTCTTTTTAAAAAGTAAGTTAAGCCTCCTGCTACAGCGTGCTCCAAGCTTACCCTATGTCAGCTTGTTGCTATCGGCCATCTTGGGCTTTTTAAGCCCAATTTGCATGTTCGGCACCCTGCCCTTAGCTGCCGCCCTCTTTCAAGCGGGCATGCGTCAGGCCACCTTGGCCTGCTTTATGATGTCCTCGGTCTTATTAAACCCGCAACTTATCATCTACTCCTCGGCCTTAGGAGAGGCGCCCTTTTATCTGCGCCTGTCAAGCTCCCTTATCATGGCGCTGTGCGCCGGGATCTTGATCATGCATTGCTTTAAAAAGCAGTCCTTTTTTAATTTTGCCGCCTTTAGCGGCACCATGCGCAATCGCGATACCGCGCCTAACGTGATCTTGCGCTATATCTTCAATGTCGGACGTAATTTAAAGGCCACCCTGCCCTATTTTGTGGTGGGCATAGTCTTAAGTGCGCTCCTGACCATTCATCTGCCACCGGCACTTATCAGTGATATTTTCGGCCGCGACGATTATTGTGGCGTCTTGATAGCCGCGGCCTTAGGCGTGCCCTTGTATATGTGCGGGGGTGGTACTATTCCGCTCTTGATGATGGCCTTAGACGGCGGCATGTCACTGGGTGCGGCGACAGCCTTTATGCTTTCGGGCCCTGCCACCAAGCTTACCAATTTGTCGGCCTTAAAGGCGGTCTTAGGCTGGTCACATTTTGCCGCTTACCTCATTTTTGTTTTAGTATTTTCTACATTAGGCGGTTTGCTCATTAATCTCTTTTTAGGATAACAGCTCAAGCTATGTTGGATGTCGAACAAGTACTTCAGGCCGTCAAGGACGGCACCATGAGTGTCGCCACGGCCAAGGCCCAATTACAAGCGGCCCCCTTTATTGATTTAGGCTTTGCCAAATTGGATCTCCATCGTAAGGTGCGCACCGGGATGGCCGAGGTGGTCTTTTGTCAAAGTAAGGCCGATGATTTTTTAGTCACCATCTTCGGCAAATTACTGCAAGCCGATGGCACCGCTTTAGGCACCCGTTGCTCCACGGCCCAAGCGCAATTGCTACAAGCCCATTATCCACAGTTGCAATATGACAAGCTCTCGGGGGTCATTTGCACCCCGCCGCAGGATGAAGGTAAGGGCCTCATTGCCGTAGTCACTGCCGGCACTGCCGATGCTAAGGTGGCTGAGGAGGCGGCGCAGGTATGCACCTATTTTGGCGGCAAGGTAGCACGTATCTATGATGCCGGGGTAAGTGGCCTCCATCGCCTGCTAGCCCACGTGCCCCTTATTCAACAGGCCAATGTCATCATTGCCATTGCCGGCATGGAAGGTGCTCTGCCCTCAGTATTAGGCGGCCTTGTCAGTAATCCGGTCATTGCCGTGCCCACCTCGGTAGGCTATGGCGCCAATTTCAAAGGC
This sequence comes from Candidatus Anaerobiospirillum merdipullorum, assembly GCA_018883895.1. Lineage (GTDB taxonomy): Bacteria > Pseudomonadota > Gammaproteobacteria > Enterobacterales > Succinivibrionaceae > Avisuccinivibrio > Avisuccinivibrio merdipullorum. The sequence continues at coordinate 19,420 of JAHLFG010000059.1, read as the reverse complement.
CTGTCGGCCCTGCTTACCATGATAAATTCCTGTGCCAACGGCATTGGCGTGGTCAATATCGACAATGGCTTTGGGGCGGCCTATTTGGCCACGCAAATCAATCGTCTGGCCCTGCGTAATCCGCAGGAGAGCGCTGAGGAGGCATAAATGCGCGCTTTATATTTAGATTTAAGCTCCGGCATTAGCGGGGACATGTTTACCGCCGCGCTCTTAGATTTAGGTGCCAATGCGACCAAATTACGTGCGGTATTAGACAGTCTGCAGTTAGACGGCTTTGACATTGCCATTAGCAAGGTACAACGCTCCGCGCTTTCCATGTGCGACTTTAAGGTCAATTTGGCCGTCGACAATCACGATGCGGACATGAACTTTTTATTTGGCACAGGGTCCAGCGCAACGCCTGCCACGGCAGCGCACACTTTAGCTTCCGCACTACAAAGTGGTCTATTCCATCCAGCTCATGAGCATAGTAACGCGCATGAGCATGCCCACCACCATCACCATGCGCATCGCTCCTTAAGTGACATTGAGGCCATCATTGATCGCAGTAGCGCCACGCCCCGCGCCAAGGCTTTGGCCCAAGAGATTTTCCATATTTTAGGGGAGGCTGAAGCTAGCGCCCATGGTCTGCCCCTTGAGAAAGTGCATTTTCATGAAGTAGGCGCGCTTGATTCCATCGTCGATATCTTAAGTGCCGCCGTCTGTGTCGATGATTTAAATATCGACGCGGTATTCTCCAGTCCCTTAACCGAGGGACATGGTATGGTCAATTGTGCCCATGGTAGCCTGCCCATCCCGGTACCGGCGGTAAGTAAGATTGCCGCACGCTATCACTTGCCGCTTACATTTAGTGAGATTGCAGGTGAGCTTGTCACCCCCTCCGGGGCGGCCATTGTGGCGGCCTTAAAGCCCTGCTTTAACCTGCCGCCTACACAATGGCAAATCAAAGCCTCCGGCTTTGGCGCCGGCAAACGCGCCTATAGCCGCCCAAGCTTCGTGCGCGCTTTATTGCTTGAGCAAAGCTCCCCCGCAAGTGCAGATGACTTTCATGATGATATCGTCAAGCTTGAGTGCAATATCGATGATATGTCAGGAGAGCTCTTTGGCTATTTGATGGAGCAATTACAGCAAGTAGGCGCGCGCGATGTCTCCTTTATCCCCATCTATATGAAGAAAAATCGCCCGGCCTATCTGCTCACCGTCATCGCCAAAGAAAGTGACTTAAATAAGCTTGCGGCCTTAATTTTTACCCACAGCACCACCATCGGTATCCGCTATGTGCCGATGAAGCGCCTTATCTTAAAGCGTGAGGCCACTGACTTTGCCTCAAGCTTAGGGAGCGTACAGGTAAAGCGCTGCACCCTGCCGCAGACTTTGGGCGGGGCGAGCTTTGTCTACCCCGAGTATGACAGTTTAAAGGCCTTAGCGCAGGCACAACATTTACCTTTAAAAACGGTCGATGCTGTGGTGCGTGGCGAGCTTTTTAAGGAGCGCACGTGAGCTTAGCCCTACCACAAGCAAGCAACGCGCCGGTGCGCGCGCTATTGGATAAATGTCGCGCCTTAACGCAAGCGCCCTGTGCCTTGGCCTTCTCCGGGGGCACGGACAGTGCGCTCTTACTCTATCTCTTGGTAGCCTGCGCCCAAGATAAGACGCAAGTTTTGCCCTTAACGGCCACCACGCCCTTGCAAAGTCAAAGCGATCTTCAGGCCGCGCAAGCCTTATGCGCCCGCTTAGGCCTTACCCTGCAGCAAGTGCCGGTCAATCCCTTACCAAAGATGGCGCACAATCCGCCGACGCGTTGCTATCAGTGCAAACACCACCTGATGCAAAGCTTAATCACCCATGCCAAAGCACAGGGCTGTCAGGTGCTGGTCGATGGCACCAATGGCGATGATATCCACTGCTATCGCCCGGGACTGCAGGCCTTGCAGGAATTAAAGGTGATAAGTCCCCTCGCGCAGGCTCAGATAACTAAAGCCCAAGTGCGCGCGCTATTAGATGAAGTGGGGCTGCAAGCTTTCAATCGCCCCTCCGTGCCTTGTTTGGCCACGCGCTTTGCCTATGGGATGGAGCTTAACGCCAATTTAATTGCTGCGGTGGGGAAAGCTGAGCGGCAATTGCAGGCTTGGGGCTTTACCCAACTGCGCCTGCGCGTGCACCCCGGCTCCGTGGCGCGCCTGGAGGTGCCAATAGCTGAGCTTAACGCGGTACTAACGCACCGCCTAGAAATTATTGCCCTGATTAAGGCTACCGGGCTTAATTATGTGACCTTAGATGTGGAAGGACTGCGCTCTGGGAGCATGGATGAGTTGCTCTAGCCTTTAATGCTCATCCAAATAGGTCTCTAAAATTAAGGCCGCCGAGAGATTGTCAATATCGCCCTTGCCATGGGCCAGGGCGCGATAACCACCTTGTGCAAAGAGCATCGCCTTGGCCTCCTTAGTAGTAAGGCGCTCATCGATAAGCTCTACCGGCAGTTTAAAGCTTTGCTCAAGGCGCTTGGCAAAGCGCTTGGCCGCCGGAGTCACCGTCATGGCGCTACCATCCATATTAAGCGGCAGCCCCACTACCAAAAGCTGTGGCTGCCATTCTTTAATTAAGGAAGCTAAAGCTTCATCGGCAACCTTACCTTGTTTGGCCCGCAGTGCCTTAAGTGGACGCACCGTCCTCGTGACCGTATTGCCGATGGCCGTTCCCACCGAGTTCAGGCCAAAATCAAAGGCGAGGATAAAACTCATCGTAACGGTACTCCATTGACCATGATTTGATTACGCCGACTGCCGCCATAGAGCTCGGCCGTTAAGACCGAATAGGACTTTAAGGATTCAAAACACAATTCGCCGACACTGCTATGCAGCTTGGTAAAGGGCACCGACATGGTAATGACCATCGACAGATTGCGTTGCAGGCGGGTGCGCAACAGATTGGAGAAAATCTTTTGGTCAAACATCGACAAGCCCTCGCCGGTGGGGATGATGCTGTCGATGATAAGTAAGTTCACCGACATATAGTGCTCCACCAGGCGATTGCGATTGACGCGCTCTTCTTTTTCTTCGCTGGTATTAAACAAATGCGCTTGACGCAGATCATCAAAGTTAATGATCTCCACCGACGGGTTCTTACTGTTTTCCAAAAAATAATTAGCAATGGCCGAGCATAAGACCGTCTTGCCCGAGCCCTCAAAGCCCTGAATAAGGAGCATCACCGGCTCATGGGGCATGCGGATCTTGCTTTGACAAAAGCCAAAGGCGGTGGTCACCGCACTTTCATTGAAAGCATCGACATGTAAGGTATTAAAGGTCCAGCGCCCATCAATGCGCCCAGAGTCATGGACTCGGCGAATATAATTGGCCCGTTGCTCTTCAACCTGTTGCTTAATTTCCGTCGCGGCGCGCCGCGCATCTTGCAAGCGCATTGCTTGCAGATTGATAGGTCCCCGTGGGGGATCAATCGTCACCGTGGGATCAAATTTCTGCACTTGCTTGATTAAGGCAGCTACCGCATCGATGGGAGCATAATCAACAACCGAGGGCTTTTTATCAGACATGGGCAAACTTGGCAAAATTTAAGTAGGTAAACATTTAGGAGCGCAACTTAAGATCATAGCAAAAATTAAGCCCCAACGCGCACAAAAAAGCCCTGCAACGCCAGATCTTGCAGGGCCTTAAATTAGGCTAAAACTTTGTTACGCCGCACAATTAGAGCTTGGTAAAGTGCGCACCGGCCGCGGCATAGGTCTCAATAATAGTAGCCTTGCGTCCGGAGATCTTCTCGTACTCTGCATCAATGGCCGCGGTAATCGCCGGGATCTTGGCAGGCTCCACGACAGCCACCACGCTACCGCCAAAACCACCTCCGGTCATACGCACAGCTGCGTTTTCACCAATAGCCTTGCGGATGATTTCCACCAGGCCGTCAATTTCCGGAATGGTGATCTCAAAGTCATCGCGCATCGAGCAATGGGAGGCATACATCAGCTCAGCAAGCTTTGCCAGATCGCCTGACTCAAAGGCCTTAACGGCCGCTAACACGCGATCATCTTCGGTAATCACGTGACGGGCACGACGATAGGTCACATCGTCAAGCTCAGCGCGCTTGGCATCGAGCATTTCCATGGTGGCATCACGTAAGGCCTTGACGCCTAAGACACGGGCGGCCTCTTCACATTGGGCACGACGCTCATTGTACTCGCCGCCAACTAAGGCATGCTTGACGTTGGAGTTGACGATGAGCACTTCCAAGCCCTGCGGCACCTTAACATGTTGCTTTTCTAAGGTGCGGCAATCCAAACGCATCGCGCAGCCTTCCTGACCGCAGGCGGAAATGGTCTGATCCATAATGCCGCACTTGCAACCAATATAGGCCTCAGCCGCCTGACCAATTAAGGCGATATCCTGCAGGTCGATGTTCAAATCACAAGCTTGCGATAAGAGATTACCAAAGGACACTTCCAAGGAAGCAGAGGAGGACAGGCCAGCCCCTAAAGGCACGTCACCACAAATGGCCACGTCCATGCCCTCAACCTTGCAACCGCGCTCACAAATAAGCTTGGTTACGCCACGTAAGTAGTTAGACCAGGTCTTGCTCTCATGCTTTTGCATGTCAGCGGTCACGGTAAACTCATCATAGTCACCATTGACGTCCACGGCCAAGACGCGCATCTTATCGCTACCGTTAAAACGAGCGGCGATAGCGGTGCCAAACTTAATTGCACACGGCATCACGAAGCCATCGTTATAGTCGGTGTGCTCGCCAATTAAGTTAACGCGCCCCGGGGCATAGGATAAAAAGTCAGCCTTAACGCCAAACTTCTCTTCAAAAGCGGCAAGCGCTTTCTGCTTTACATCAGTCATCTTTAATCCTTTAAAGGCTACAACTTTAGGCTGTAGCCTACTATAAGTTGAAAATAAAACTTTATCTTACCTAAGGTACGGCTTATGCGCGCTCAGTGTAATGTACTTCAGAGAGGGCACGTAAGCGCTCGGCGGCCTGCTCCGGGGTAAGGTCGCGCTGCTTTTCAGCTAGCAGCTCAAAGCCGGCCACGAACTTCTTGACCGTCGCAGAGCGTAAGAGCGGCGGATAGTAGTGGGCATGTAACTGCCACTCCGGATGCTCTTCACCATCGGCCGGGGCATTGTGCCAACCCATCGAGTACGGGAAGGAGCACTCAAATAAGTTGTCATAACGAGTGGTGAGCTTCTTGATGATAAGAGCCAGATCATTGCGCTGCTCTTCGTTAAGCTCAGTTAAAGAGCCTACCTTGAACTTAGGCAGAATCATGGTCTCAAACGGCCAGAAAGCCCAGTAAGGCACTAAGGCCACAAAGAAGTCCGTCTCACAGACAATACGCTCTTTGCGAATTAACTCTTGCTTGACATAATCAAGCAGCAACGGCGCACCGTGCTTCTTGTAGTACTTCTGCTGCTGCCCTAATTCCTTGACAATTTCCTCAGGCAGGAAGGAGCAGGCCCAAATCTGCCCGTGCGGATGGGGATTAGAGCAACCCATGATGGAGCCCTTGTTTTCAAAGAGCTGCACCCACTTATAGGTCTGAGATAATTCCTCTAACTGTGAGGCCCACAGATCAACCACCTTACGAATGGCCTCCGGGCTCATCACCGGCAGCGTCTTGGAGTGATCGGCGCTAAAGCAGATGACGCGTGCAGTACCACGAGCCGGCTCAAGGCAGAAGAGATCGTCATTTTCCGGACCATCAGTCGGAGTATCGGGCATTAAAGCGGCAAAGTCATTAGTAAAGACGTAATTGCTCTCATACTGCGGATTGACATCACCTGATACACGGGTATTGCCCGGGCAGAGATAGCACTTGGGGTCATAAGAGGGCTTTTGCTCTGAAGCCTGCTTTTCGACCTGACCATTCCACGGACGCTTGGCGCGATGAGGCGACACTAAGATCCATTCGCCGGTTAAGGCATTAAAACGACGGTGCGGGTGATCGCTAATATTGAAATTTGCCATCTGTTAACTCCTTACTCCTCATAACCATTGGGGTTGTTCTTTTGCCAATTGTATGAATCGCGCGTCATATCATCTAAAGTAAGCTTGGCCTTCCAATGAAGCTCACGCTCAGCCTTAGACGGATCAGCATAGCATTGCACCACGTCACCGGCACGACGCGGGGCAAACTGATGCGGCAGTTCACGGCCGATGGCCTTGGAGAAGGCGTTGACCATATCAATCACGCTATAACCAATGCCGGTGCCTAAGTTGTAAATATGCACGCCGCTCTTGTTTAAGCAGTGCTCAATAGCAGCTACGTGACCTTTGGCTAAATCGACCACATGGATGTAGTCACGGATGCAGGTGCCATCCTTGGTAGGATAATCATTACCAAAGATATTGAGAATCGGTAACTTGCCGACCGCCACTTGAGTTAAGTACGGCATCAGATTGTTAGGAATACCGCGCGGATCTTCACCGATAAGCCCAGACGGATGAGCTCCTACCGGATTGAAGTAGCGCAGTAAGGTTACCGAGAACTCCGGAATGGCACGCTGTAACTCTTCGGCCATATATTCAATGTCAATCTTGGTCTGGCCATACGGGCTGTTGGCACGCTTGACCGGCGAATCTTCGGTAAGCGGCACCTTGTCCGGCTCGCCATAGACAGTAGCAGAGGATGAGAAAATAAAGTTGTGGCAGTTAAAATCGCGCATTACAGTCAGCAGCATGCGTGAGCCATTAACGTTATTATCATAGTACTCAAGCGGCTTTTTCACCGACTCACCCACGGCCTTAAGACCGGCAAAGTGAATGACACCATCAATCTTGTGGGCCTTAAACACTTCTTCTAATTGCTCGCGTACGCGGATGTCACCAAAGTAGCACGGTACCGACTTACCGCAAATCTTGGCAATGCGATTGAGCACGGCCGGCTTGGCATTGCTGAAATTGTCAAAGATAATCGGCTCATAGCCTGCCTTGACTAATTCAATGACGGTATGCGAACCGATAAAGCCTGCTCCGCCGGTAACTAAAATCGTGGTCATATTAACTCCTCTAAAGCTGATGTTTACTGCTGTGTAAACGTTTACAATTATAGAACAACCATACCTACGTGCAAGAAAATATAGTGTGCTCAAGATCTAATTTTTGTATAAAAGTCTCTGCATAAACGGGGAGTTTTTCCTAAAATGTAAACGTTTACTTAAAATAGTGTGCGTTAAGCCACAAAATTGCTTAATGCCGTCGCATTTTCTCGCTTTGTTTGCCAATTTAAGGATAGAACCATGCCGACGATACGTGATGTCGCAAAGCTAGCCGGAGTGTCGGTAGCCACCGTTTCACGCGTGCTCAATAACTCCTCTAAGGTCAGTGAACAGGCACGTGCGGCCGTCCTTAAAGCGCAGCGTGAACTTGATTTTCATTTAAATGCCAACGCCCGCACCTTAGCGCGTAAAGATTCGGAGATTATCGGCGTTACGGTTTCCGATATGTCCGATCCCTATTTTGGTTGCATGGTGCGCGCCTGTGAAAATGCCGCCCATAAAATTGGCTGTTCACTCCTGGTGTGTCAGGGTTTTCATGAAGCCGAGCGCGAAATTGTGGCCATTGAAAATCTGCTCTCCCATCATTGCCGGGGCATGATTGTGCATGCGCTGACCATAAGCGATGAAAAACTGTCAGCTTATATGCGCCGCGTGCCTTCGATGGTGCTCATCAATCGCGCCATTAAGGGCTTTGCCGATCGCTGCGTCAATATTGATAATGAAAAGGGCGAGTATTTGGCGGTAAGTCAACTCATCGCCGCCGGCCATCGCGCCATTGCCTATGTAGGCTCGCGGCATAATATTGATGATGCCAAACAACGCTTAAGCGGTTTTCGCAAGGCGATGGTCGAGCATAATTTGCCCATTCATCAGCGTTTAATGGTCGCCGATGAGCCCTCCCTTGAAGGTGGCATCCGGGCAGCCCGCGAGCTCTTTTCCCGTCAAGTACCCTTTACTGCGGTAGCCGTCTATAACGACACCATGGCCGCAGGTTTAATGTCGGTCTTTCAAGAAAAAGGGATTGCCATTCCGCAGGATGTCTCGGTGGTAGGTTTTGATGACATTATGCTCGCGCGCTGTTTAAACCCGCCCCTGTCCACCATCACTAACCCCGTCGACGAAATGGGTGAGGCGGCAGTACGCTTATCAAGCTCCTTGTATCATAAAGATCATCAGGCGGCGGCTATTCCGGATTTTGAAGTGCGCTTTGTACAAAGACGCAGTATCAGTCAGCCCAATCCCATCCCGTGGACCGAGCGCTTTAAAAGCAAATCAAGCCATAAGGGAGCGCAAGATAAGGAAAGTAAGGTACTTGCAGCCTTCCGGCGCGCCAAAGAAGAAGCCGCGCACGGCCATTAAAGCGTGCGCGGTAAGATAAAGGGTAAAGATTTACTTGCCTTCAGTGGCAGCTGCCTCGGTAGCAGCATTGGGGGTATTTTCAGCGCTCTTTACTTGCACTAATTCCACCGTAAAGACTAAGGCCGAATTAGGCTGAATTAAATTGCCTGCGCCATTTTCGCCATAGGCAAGCTTGGCCGGGATATAAAGCTCATAGACGGCCCCTTCCTGCATTAATTGCAAGCCTTCCACCCAGCCGGCAATCATATTTTGCAGCGGGAAAGTAACCGCATCTTTTTGCTCATCAAAAACCTTGCCGTCAATGGTGGTGCCCTTATACTTGACCACTACGGTATCGGTGGCTTTAGGGGCCTTACCATTACCGCTCTTTACTACCTTATACTGTAGTCCCGAGGCCGTGGTCACCACACCCTCTTTTTTGGCATTCTGCGCCAAAAAGTCTTCGCCGGCCTTTAAGTTAGCTTCCGCCTGCGCCTTCATCTGTGCGGCCATTTGCTCTTGCACCTTTTGATCTAAGGCCTGCAAGGTAGACTCAATTTCCTGCGGTTGCATCGCGCTCTTGCTATTTAAAGCATCGACAAAGCCCTGCTCAATTAACTTGTAGTCTAAATGGCCTAAATACTCACCCTGCTCGGTGACCATCTGCGAAATATAGCCGCCTACCGAGGCACCCACGGCATAAGCGACCTTTTCATCAAAACTGCTCTTATCCGTCACCGCCGGGGCAGTTGTAGCCGTGGTGGCTTCACTTGCCTGCGCGGTCGCCACCGGCTTGGCACTGTCGTCATTGCATGCACTGACGGTAAGCACCGCTGCCGCCATTAGCGACAGGGCCCCAAAATGTTTAAGCGTTAACACGGGAAAAATACTCCTTGTAAAATAATTATTGCACACGCACAAAAGCCTCAAAGCGCTTAGAGCGTAGCGTTAGTAAAAAGTTCCACTCTTTCTTAAAAGTGCTCAAAACCAGGCTTAAGCGTTTGGCGTTGTCCCTGAAAATAAAGTTGTAGGCCCTGCCTGCGGTGCGTTATAAGCCCAATCTTGGTGACCGGCACCTGATAGCGTTGTGCCAAAGATAGCATGGTCGAAACCTTATCGGGCGCAAGGCTAAATAAGAGCTCATAGTCACAACCCCCATACAGGGCCAAGTGCAAACGCTCATCAAGAGACAATCGCGCGGTCACCTCGGGCAATAAAAATTCCGGCGGTAGCGGCAAGGTATCAAGCACTACTTGTGCCCCGACCTGACTTTGCGTGCAGATATGCCGTAAATCACCCACCAAGCCATCAGAAATATCGATGGCACAGCGACAAATTTTTGCCAAGCGCTTGGCAAAGCGCGCGCGACAGGGCAATAAAAAGGCCTTGGCATAAAGCTCAGCCATCAAGGAAGGACTTAATTTAAGCTCCCCCATCCCGGCCTTAACGTACAGCCCCGGCCCACCTAAGGTGCCCGTGACATAGAGCTCATCGCCCACCTGCGCCCCACTGCGCTCCATCGCCCGCCCAGGCTTACAGGTACCGATGGCCGTAATGGTAATTGACAGCGGACCTTTGGCCATATTGCCGCCAATTAAGGCCACTTTTTCCTCTTTGGCCAGGGCAAACATCCCCTGCGCAAAGGATTTTAAAAAGCGTTTATTGCCATCAGGATGGGTGATAGATAAAAGAAAGTAGCGCGGACGGGCGCCCATCGCGGCCAAATCAGACAGATTGACCGCTAAAGCACGCCAGCCCAAATAATAGGGCTTGGTGCCGGCAAAGAAATGGCGCCCCTCGACCATGGTATCGGTGGTCAGCGCCAGATATTGAGCGCCGGGGAGTGCGATGAGCGCACAATCATCCCCCACCCCCAGCATGACTCCTTTGGCGGCATCATGGCCGGCAAAGAGCTTATCAATAAGCTTAAATTCGCCTGCCACCTAAATTAGTCCTGACCGCGTTGCACGGCACGCACGACCTTATCTAAGACGCCATTGACGAACTTATGGCTATCTTGCTCGGCAAATTCCTTGGCCAGCATAATCGCCTCGTTAATGACCACCTTATACGGGACATCCTGCCGATAGAGGAGCTCAAAGGTACCTAAACGTAAAATTGCCTTATCGACCTGATCTAAGTCATCAAGCGGACGGGAAAGATAAGGCGCAAAGACCTCATCTAAATGCTCCACATTCTCGACAATGCCCTGAATTAAATCATGCATATAATCAAGATCTGCCCCTTTGACCGGCTGATCTTCAAGGAACTGCGCCTCAATCTGCCCGGGAGATTGCTGCGTCATTTGCCACTGATAGACCGCCTGCATAGCAAAGTGACGTGCCTTATGCCGCATGCTCGGAGAGACCGCACCTTCTGCTGGATTGCGCATGAAAAGTCCTTCCTTTAATTAATCAATTGCCTTAATTACATTGACCATCTCAAGGGCCGAAGAAGCTGCCTCGGCGCCCTTGTTACCGGCCTTAGAGCCAGCACGCTGCACGGCCTGCTCTAAGGTATCCGTGGTCAGCACGCCATTGGCCACCGGGATGGCGTAATTTAAGGTGACCTGGGTGATGCCCTTGGCACACTCATTGGCCACCACCTCAAAGTGATAAGTCGAGCCGCGAATGACGCAACCTAAGGCAATTAAGGCATCATATTTGCCGCTCTTGGCCAAATGCTCTAAGGTCACCGGGATCTCAATGGCGCCAGGAACGCGCACCACGGTGATATTGTCATCAGGCACCTCACCTTCACGGCGTAGCGTATCTAAAGCTCCCTCTAACAGGCGCTCGGCAATAAAGGAATTAAAGCGCGACACCACCACGGCAAAGCGCCCTTCACGACAGGGCTTGACTCCCTCAATAAACTTAATTGACATGCCATTCCTCCAGCAAATCTCCGCTCCTAGCGGATAAAACTTAAACTTTAACGTAATAAATCGGCCAGGCTTAAACCTGCCGGTGCAGCTTGTGCTTGCCCCGTGGGGGTGCTGGCCTTAAGTAAACGCTCTAAATAGCGCGCCAACACATCCACCTCTAAATTAACCTTGCGCCCCACCCTAAAGGTGCGTAAATTGGTCACCTGTTGCGTATGGGGAATTAAGGTTAAACGAAAACGGTTTTCTTCTACTCCATTGACGGTAAGCGACATGCCATCGACCGCAATCGAGCCTTTATAGGCAATATAGCGCATCAAGGCAGCCGGCGCATCTATATAGATATCCAAGGCCTCATCAATAGGACTGATGCTTGCTACCGTACCGATGCCATCGACATGCCCTTGCACAATATGACCACCCAAATGCGTGGTGGGCGTACAAGGGAGCTCTAAATTTAGCAGCTCACCTGCACTATAGTACTGCATACAGGTCAAGGCCATGGTCTCAGCGGAGGCATCAGCATAAAAGCCATCGGCCATCACGGCCGTCGCCGTCAGGCAGACGCCATTAGTAGCCACGCTATCGCCAATTTTCACCCGCGAACTGACTTTAAAGCTCTCTGGGGTCAAGATAAAGATCTGCGCCCCACGTCCTTTGCGACTAATATGCCCCAAGGTACCGACGGCTTCAATAATTCCGGTATACATTAAGCCTCCCGCTTTTGCAGTTGCACCCGCACATCATCCCCCAGGCGTTTGACGCTTTTTACCTTAAAAGCCTGAGCATGGGCGATGGCCAAACTTTCAGGCTCGGGCAAGGCCAAAGCTGGCAGACTATTCTTGCCTAAGATAATCGGTGCAGCATAGACAAAGAGCTCATCGACTAAGTGGGCGCTTAAAAAGGCTGAGGTTAAGGTACTGCCCGCCTCGACTAAGATCTGGCGAAACTCAAGACTGCCTAAGAAATACAGCACGCTTAAAAGGTCGCAGTGCCCATCTACATCGGCATCCACCCACAGTCGTTGCCAGTTTTCAGCTACTTGTTGTAAGTAAAGCTCACTGCCATTTTTAAGCGTAATGACGCGCATTTGCCCCTCTTGCCCAAAGGCTGAGGCATTTTTTACGCAGACTTGCAAGACATTTCCCTGTGCAAACAAGGCCAAGTGGTCAGCCTTAGCATTAAGCCTGCCCTTACTGTCAAGCACCACCTTTAAAGGCTGGCGCAATTGCGCAGCACTAATCACCCGCCGCACTTTGGCAGGGAGCTCTTCATAGCGTACCGTATATTGCGGATTGTCAGCTAGCACCGTGTTAACCCCGGTGATGATGGCATCGGCGCGTGCGCGTAGGCGCTGTCCGTCAGCGCGGGCTTTGGCTCCGGTGATCCATTGACTGCGCCCGTCAGACAAGGCAATTTTGTTATCTAGGCTACAGGCACTTTTGGCCACCACATAGGGCAGTCCCGTGCGCATGGCCTTAAAGAAGGCGCGATTTAAATATAAAGCCTGCTGGGCACATAAACCGACCTCAGTCTTAATCCCCGCCTCACGCAACATGCGCATGCCTCGGCCTGCCACTTGCGGATTGCAATCTTCCACCGCCGCAACCACCCGTCGCACTCCGGCTTTAATTAAAGCCTTAGCACAAGGCGGAGTACGTCCATAATGCGAGCAGGGCTCTAAGGTCACATAGGCAGTAGCCCCGGCCGCAGCCGAGCCGGCATTTTTCAGCGCGGCCGCTTCGGCATGATCGGTTCCGGCTTTGCGATGATAGCCTTCAGCTATCACCATGCCATCGCGCACTAAGACACAGCCCACACAGGGATTGGGAGAAGTGGTATAGCGCCCACGCTTAGCAAGCTTCAGCGCCCGGCGCATAAAGGTAAGATCGGCACTTGAAAACTTATTTACAGCCACAAAAAACCTTCCGCTAAGATCACGCCTAAGGCCGCACTAAGCGGCCTTGCGGTTAAGGCCGCGTACATGCGGCCCTAAGAGAGATAATGCCCGATAAATTAGTCTTTATAGACCGGGAAGCGGGCACACAGATCCACTACCTTCTCACGGGCAGCGGCGATAACCGCCTCATCCTGATAATTATCAAGCACATCACAAATAATATCGGCAAGCTCCAGCACCTCAGCTTCCTTAAAGCCACGACGCGTGCAAGCCGGCGTACCAAGACGAATACCGGAGGTGATAAACGGCGAGCGGGTATCACCAGGCACCGAGTTCTTGTTGACGGTGATATTGGCCTTACCTAAAGCCGTCTCCGCATCCTTACCGGTCATCTCTAAACCGATGAAATCCATTAAGAAGAGGTGATTGTGGGTGCCACCGGAGACCACCTTATAGCCACGCTCCATGATGCGCTTGCACATAGTCTGGGCATTCTTTAAGACCTGCTGTTGGTACTCGACAAACCACGGCTGCAGCGCTTCCTTAAAGACCACGGCCTTAGCGGCAATGGCGTGCATTAAAGGACCACCCTGACTGCCCGGGAAGACCGCGCTATTTAAGCGCTTGTACAGGGCCTCATCATGGCAATTGGACAGGATAAAGCCCGAGCGCGGACCACCTAAGGACTTGTGGGTGGTAGAGGTCACCACGTGAGCGTAATCAATGGGGCTGGGGTACACACCGGCGGCAATCAAGCCTGCCACGTGAGCCATATCGACCATCAGATAGGCACCGACCTCATCGGCAATCTCACGCAGACGCTTCCAATCCACGAGGCCTGAATAGGCAGAGAAGCCACCGACGATGACCTGCGGCTTGCACTCTAAGGCCTTGGCGCGAATTTCCTCATAATCAAGCTCACCTGCCGGATCAACTTCATAGGAAACGGCATGATAGACCTTACCAGAGAAATTAACCGGCGAGCCGTGGGTGAGGTGACCGCCGCTAGACAGGGCTAAACCTAAAATGGTATCACCAGGCTTGCACAGCGCCATATAGGCCGCAGCATTGGCCTGAGAACCGGCATGCGGTTGCACATTGGCATAATCGCAATGGAATAACTTACACGCGCGCTCAATGGCCAGACGCTCCACCTTATCCACATACTCGCAACCGCCGTAGTAGCGCTTGCCCGGATAGCCTTCAGCGTACTTATTGGTAAGTTGCGAACCCTGCGCTTCCATCACGCAACGGCTAGCATAATTTTCTGAAGCGATAAGCTCGATATGATCTTCCTGACGCTGATTTTCCGCCGCGATGGCTTCCCAAAGTTCCGGATCAAATTCAGCGATGGATTTTGCCTTGTTAATCGAGACCATGTGCATACCTCAAAGAGTGGGTAAAAGAGAAAGAAAAACTGCGCCAATTTTAACATTTTTAAGCGCAGAATTTGCACTTGATCACAGATTGTTTATGCACTGCTCTTAATTGAGCTCCAAGATCTTTTTCACAAAGGGCACCGTGAGCTCATGTTGCGCCTCGAGGGTGGCTTTATCGAGCACATCTAAGGTGGCACTTAGCTTGCGCATATCGCGATTTAGATGACGCACCAAATAGGCCGCCACGCGTGGGGACATTTTAAAACCGCGTAATTGCGCTTTAAGCATCAGCGCCTGCTGACAATCCTCTTCACTAAGCGGCTCTAGCGGGCAACTGACTCCATTTTCAAAGCGCGTGATTAAATCCGGCATCGCAAAGGGTAATCTATCCGGCGAGCAGGTGGCGGTGGCAATAAAAAGCCCTTGACGACTGTCCACCCAGCGATTAAACAGGCCAAATAAGGCCAATTCCCATTGACTATCCCCCGACAGTGCATCGACATTATCCAAGATAATAAGCTTGGGCACATCAAGGCCTAAAAGTAAGGGCGACAGCGCCTTAGCTAGGGTTAAATCTAAGAAAAAGACCTGCGAAGGCGCTAAGGCCGAGGCGCGAAAGAGCGCCGTCATTAAATGGGTTTTACCACAGCCATGGGGGCCGAAAACATAGTAAAGCTCATGCTGCCCTTGAGCCATCGCCTGTTGCAATATATGAATTAAAGATCCATTGCTCCCCGGGACAAAGGAGGCTAAATAGCCCTTTTCATCAATTTTAAAATCCAGCGCTTCCTGATAAGGGTCGTGCGGTTTAATAATCATTGCTATCCTTCCTGCACACGGCTCTACTAAGTTTACAAAAAGTATAAGCCCCCCGTTAAGGGGGCCCATAGCATAGCGCAAATTAAGGCTTGCCGATAAACTTTGCCTAAAGCTTCGGTAAGGTAGAGGTTTCTGGCATCAAAGTAAGGGGTGGCACGCTAGCTGCGGTACTGCTACTGCGCGCTTGCATTTGCCCGAAGCCCGGTAGCGCATGAGAGCCCGAGCTCTTTAGCCAGCGATAGGTCCACGGTCCTTCTTTAGTAAAGTCCTGCGCTCTGGCCATAGTGCCATCTAAGATGGCCGGATCGGAACTAGACGGGATGGCCATAATTAAGGCTCCATCACTTAAGGCCGTAACCTGCACCGTATCTTCATAGCCATAGATAATCAAGGTGCGCTTAATCGCCCCGATATCAGATAGGCTCTGCACTCCTGCAATACGCACACGCACCAAGCCCTGATAAGGCCCTAAAGCAAAGGCATCCGCCTGCGTTACATCAGGCAGTACGGGCTCGGCCTCGGTATCTGCTATCTTGCCTGGGGCAGCTGCCAAAGTGCGGGCCACATCGCCTGCCATTAAGGTAGCCACCTCCGCCCCCACGCCATCTAAACTTGCCTTTGAGATTTCCTTACCGTTTTTATCAAGTAAGGTCCAGCTTACTGAAGTTACATCTTGAGCGCTCTCTACGGTGGCAGCCAAAATATAATCTGCCCCATAGCGCGCCGACGCGGCGGCCAAAACGGCATCTTCCCCGCGCTCAATGGTCTGCGGATTGACCTGAGTTACATCATCTAAATCCATGAGCGGATACATCAGGCGTAATTGATAGGTATCAGCGCTGTGATTAAGACTCTTGGCAAAGGGTGACATCTGCTGACCTGAGATTAAGCTTGGTACAGTGGCACTTAAATCCGTCATCCACACCATGATGGGATTATTCAGCCCCTGCCAGGCGTGCACGCCTTGCGCTGAAAGGAGCTCCTCTAGCGTAGCCTTATCAAAGCTAAGCGCTAATTTGCCCTCTTTAAGCTCAGCGACACTTAAAGCCTGCCCGGCATCATTCATCGTCGGCACATAGGCCCCCGCTGACAATTTGGCGGTCAGCGCACTAAAACCCTGCAAGAGCGCATCATCAACCGTCGTGGTAATCTCTTGCTCCACCTGATACGTAGTCGTCTGTGGCGCAGAGTTGGCGGGCAGCGCGGACTCTACTGCAGACGTGGGGCTTACCTCTGCTTCCACCGCCCCCACCGCGGCAAAACTGCTACTACCAACTAAAATCAGGACTGAACCTAAACTTAGCTTAAAGACACGGCTTAAACCTAACATAGCTTGATTCCTCATTGACTGTAGCCATTTTAGCAAAAGCACCGGGCAAAAGAGCTCTTGCTTTATGTGGTAAACCGTGCTTTCTGCGTAATTTTCCAGTAAAATATGCCCACTTTTACTTTAGTACCTCTGCCCTAAGGCGCAGAGGGCACGGCTCATTGTCAAAGCGCCTTCGGCCACGCGCCCGAGGCTGCAAGGAGATCAAGATGGCTTTAACCTATAAAGATGCGGGCGTTGATATCGATGCCGGCGAAGAGTTAGTTGAGAGAATTAAAGCACCGGTCAAGCGTACCAACCGCCCTGAAGTGATTGGTGGTTTAGGCGGCTTCGGCGCTTTAACCCGCATCCCGCAGGGTTATAAGGAGCCGGTATTAGTCACCGGTACTGATGGTGTGGGCACCAAGTTACGTCTGGCCATTGACTTACAGCGTCACAGCACCGTAGGTCAGGACTTAGTAGCCATGTGCGTCAATGACTTAGTAGTACAAGGCGCCGAGCCCTTACTGTTCCTTGATTACTATGCCACCGGCAAATTAGATGTCGACACCGCGGCCACCGTGGTCACCGGCATTGCCAAGGGCTGTGAAATGGCAGGTTGCGCCTTAGTGGGCGGTGAAACTGCCGAAATGCCGGGCATGTATGAAGTGGGTGATTACGACTTAGCCGGCTTTAGCGTCGGTGTAGTTGAGTCAAGTAAGATTATTGACGGCAGCAAGGTGCAGGTGGGCGATGCCATCGTGGCCTTAAAGTCCTCCGGCCCTCACTCCAACGGCTATTCCTTAATCCGTCGCATCGTCAAGGACAGCAAGCAAGATCCGTGCACCACCAAGTTGCCCTCTGGCACCCTTTTGGCCGATGCCTTAATGGCCCCGACGCGCATCTACGTCAAGCCCTTATTAGAGCTCATCCGTCAGGTGCCGGTGCATGCGATGGCCCATATCACCGGTGGCGGTTTCTGGGAAAACATTCCGCGCGTACTGCCGCAGGGTTGCTGCGCGGCGGTCAATAAGGACGCTTGGCAGTGGCCGGAAGTATTCCACTGGTTACAGCAGGCAGGTGGCGTCAGCGAGCACGAAATGCTGCGCACCTTTAACTGCGGCGTGGGCATGATTGTGGTGCTGCCGCAGGCTGAAGCGACCAAGGCCGTAGAAATTTTACAGACTCAAGGCGAAGAGGCCTTTATCGCCGGCGCCATTGCACCGGTAGGTGCCGATGGGGCGCAGGTGACCATCGCCTAAACCTCTTGTCCGGGAGCCCTAACAGGGCTCCCCTTAGCCCGCCCTTTTTCATGCCCTATAGGCATCTTTGGCAATTAATTTATAGTATTTTACAAGTATAGGCCAACGCTTTAAGTTAGACCTTAGTTGATAACTTTGTTTTCTCCATGAGGTATAACGATGCGCAGAGTCCTTTCCTTTGTTTTATGTGCAGTTTTAGGCGCCGGTGCGGTCAGTGCAGCCGATAATGCTCCGGTTGAAGCCAAAAAGGCTCCCATTGACACCATTTTCCCGCAAGGTGAAGTCAATCCCTATGGTAAGTTCTTTACCGGCACTTCTTATCTTACGATGCTGTCTAACAATGATGAAGTCTTCAATGCCCCGATTGGCAATGTGACCTTTGAGCCCGGCACCCGCACCAATTGGCATAAGCACAGCGGCGGCCAAATCTTATTGGTCCTTGCCGGTGAAGGCCGTTACTGCGAGCGCGGTAAAGAGGTACAAGTAATTAAAAAAGGCGACGTGGTGCGCATTGCCCCGAATGTTGAGCACTGGCATGGTGCCGGCCCGGAGACCTGGATGACCCATATTTCCGTAGAAACCAATGTGCCTAATAATAAGGCAGAGTGGTTAGAGCCGGTATCCGATGCCGACTACCGCTAGGAGTTATGGCATGCACGCTTTAGTTAAATATGTTTGTAGTGCTGCCGTGGCGACAGCCTTAAGTGTAAGTGGAGCAGTTATGGCACAAACTAATGATTACAGTCTGCAAGGTATCGAGGCGCGGGTAAGTGCAGAGGCTAAGGCCCAAAGTGCGTTACCCCAAAGAATGCAATATTTAATTCGCATCAGCGCCTTAACTGCCTTAGGCGCCAATCAGCTATTACGCCAAGATATCACACAGGCCTTAGATGCCGGGATTAATCCCAATGAACTGTATGAAGCCATCGTACAGGGTATGGCCTACAGTGGCCTGGCCCGCGCTATTGATGCCGCTACCATCTTAGAGGATATCGCGGCCACGCGCGGCATGAAGGTAGATCCCCAACAGGGTACCGTCACCGATGACAGCCGCTTTGCCGACGGTCTGAAAGCACAACAGACCATTTTTGGCGTTGATAATATCAATGCGATGCAACAGGCTGCTCCTCAAGATGAGCACTATTTAAAGGTGGAAGCCTTATCGGCCTTCTGCTTTGGTGATAGCTATACGCGTAAGGTTTTAACCCTCAAAGAGCGCGAGCTACTGACCTTCTGCTATATCACCGCTTTAGGTGGCAATTGGCCGCAGGTAAAGGCTCATACCGGAGGTAACCTCAACATGGGGACTACGCGTGAGGAGTTAATTGGTGCCATTGAGGTGATGATGCCTTTAATCGGTTTCCCCAAAACCCTCAATGCCCTAGCTTTTGTCGGTCAACTACCCCCGCCTAAAGAGGCGGGGGCTTGAAGCTGCAGAGCTTTAAGCCCAGGTTGACTAGCCTAAGTCCCGCAGGGGACTGCGCTTATCAGGAAACAGGCACCGCGGAATGTTGATCCAAGT